>JAUYJB010000129.1 GCA_030688605.1 Hyphomicrobiales bacterium | reverse complement strand
TGCATCGGCCAACAGCCGCAACACCGCCACGGCGCAAAAGAACCCGGCCTTCGGTGGGCCAAATCGGCCCACCGGGTTCGTTGCCGCGCTCGCCCGATATCCCGTATCGCGCGTCGCGGCCCACGCCTGCCCGGATGAACCAATTTGGCCCATCGAATCGATCCCCTATAACCATGAACCGCTCTAGCTCAGCGTTGCCGCCACAATCAGCAGGCCCCACAGGGCGCCTGCAATGGTCAGCCCATAGAAATAGCAATGGGCGCGGCTATCGCAGGGTTGCAGCTTGGAGATCATGATGGTGCTTCTCCCGTCCTCGGCGCGCTGCCGCTTGCCGGTGCTGCGCCGCAATTCATGGAAACATCCTAGCACCCGGCCGTGCGCTGCGGCCTGTCACACCCTGACAAACCTTCGTGAAGCTGATGTGAAAACGAAAAAATGCGGCCCAGGCGAATGCGTTGCCGGCTCAGTCGGGGGTCGCGATGTCGAGGCCCAGAAGGGCGCGCCGCCGCAGCCACTGGCTGGGCCGATAGCGGTCCTCGCCGGTGATGGCCTGCATCCGCTCCAGCGTGGCGAGCACGTTTTTGGCGCCGATATCGGTGGCAAGCTCCAAGGGGCCGAGCGGGTAGTTGAGGCCGAGACGAAGGGCCAGGTCGATCTGTCCCGGCGCGGCGACGCCGAGCTGGGCCATCTCGCAGCCGAGATTGGCGATCATGGCGCGGATCCGCTGGGCGACGAAGCCGGGCGAATCCTTGATCAAGGTGACGGCGCGGCCGGCGGCGATGATGCGGGCGCAGACGCTGTCGCGGCTGGCTGCATCGGCTCCGGGCGCGGTCATGACGGTGACCCGCTTGGAAACGTCGGCGCTGAGGTCGACACCGACGAGGCGGTGGAAATCGCTCCCCGTGCGCACGGCAAGGGCCGTGCAGTCCTCACCGACGGGGGCGGCAAGAAGCGGCACGGCGCCGTCATCCTTGGCGATCGGAAGGCCGACATCGGCGGCAAAGCCTTCCAGCCTCGCGTCGGGCTCGACGAGCGCAACCTTGTCCGCCGGCGCGGCATTGGTTGCGAAGTCCGCGCTCGGCGGGTCGATCATCTTGCCGTCCTTGTCGTATGTGTAGTTTCCCTGGCCGGCCTTGCGCCCGAAGCGGCCCGATTCCATCAGCGCGCGGTGCGGGAAGGCGGTCTTCAGGCGCGGCTCGTCGTCATAGCCGCGATAGACGATGCGGGTGACCGGATAGTTCACGTCGATGCCCGTCAGGTCCATCAACTCGCACGGCCCCATGCGGAAATGGCCGCAATCCCGCATGATGGCGTCGATCTCGGCCGGGCTGGCGATACCTTCGTGGACGATGCGCATCGCCTCGGTGATATAGGCGCGGCCGCCGAAATTGACGATGAAGCCCGGGGCGTCCTTGGCCACCACCGGCGTCCGCCCCATGCGCTTGCCGGCGACGACCAGGAAGTCGATCACCTCGGGTCGGGTCTCCGGGCCGCGCACCACCTCGACGAGCTGCATCAGTGGCACCGGATTGAAGAAATGCATGCCGGCGATGCGGCCACGGTTGCGGCAGGTGCGAGCGATCGAAGAAATAAGGATCGAAGAGGTGTTGGAAGCGATCACGCAGTCCTCCGACACCGCGTCCTCGATCGCGCCGAAAACACGTTGTTTCAGGTCGAGGTCCTCGAACACGGCTTCCACCACCAGATGGCAGGCGGAGAAATCGGCAAGTCCCGAGGCGGCGATGGCATGGCCGCGCATCCGGGCGAGGTCGCGCTCGTGAAAACGCCCCTTCTCAACCAGCCGGGCAAGCCGCTTGAGGACCGCTGCGAGCCCATCCTCCGCTGCCCCCTCCCGCACGTCGTGCAGAATCACGTTCATGCCGCCGGTCAGGCAAACCTGGGCAACGCCCTGGCCCATGGCGCCGGCGCCGACGATGCCGACCGTAAAATCCTCGTCCTTCGGGTCGATCATAGCCGCGACCGTTCACCTTGATCTTCCGGCGAAATCCGGCGTTCGGGAATAATGTCCGAGAGTGGCGGCGAGGCAAAGCGCAATTTAGTCCTGCACACGGATTTGTCTGGAGTATTTGCAGCTCAAATGAATCCATTTGACAGGCGAACGCTCCAGGGCCGTTTTCGACCCGGCCGCGCGCGTGGACAGCGGGCCGCGAATAGCCTATTTGTCGCGCGGGTTCGTCGAGCATGTCCGTCGCGCATAGGGCGCGCGTAGCCATTCTCGCGCAGGCCGGCTTAGCTCAGTCGGTAGAGCACCTGATTTGTAATCAGGGGGTCGGGGGTTCGAATCCCTCAGCCGGCACCAGCAAGATCAATGGTTCGTCTCGGGTTGCGTTGGAGATTGTTCGTTCCGTGGCTCATAACAGCGCGCCATTTTCACCGCCGCGGGATGATCTGGGCGCCGTTCCTGTCATCCCATTTCGAATGGTTGGCTATCGCAGAGACGCCGCCCTTGCCCAGGATTTACCTCGTTCCAGACAATCGGGAACGCTCGTCGCCGGGCCGTGTTATGAAGCCCCGCATGCCCGCAAACGGCTTCAATTAGACACGCTCAACAAATGATTTCATGAAAAAGAGGGTGTAGAAAACCGTCAACATTCAGACCGGGGAACGTCCGGCTAGTCCGCCACATGGCCGGCATCGTCACAGGTAGCGGTCATATCGGTCTTGCACTAACAGGGGCATTTGTCTCATCAACCCTCTCAATTGCCGGTTGCAGCCGTGGAACACGCCAAGAAATATTTTCGCCCATTGATCCTATCGGTTGCGCTTGCAATCTTTATCTATTTGATTTTTGCGCTGTTTCTCGACTGGCAAAAATCCTATAGCGCGGTCCGGTCATTGTCCGCCTTGGCGTGGCTGATCATTCTCGGCCTCTCGCTCGTGAATTACTGTATCCGGGCCGTGCGCTGGTACGGCTATATGGCCTATCTCGGAAACAGAGTTCCTTTTCTGCAGAATTTGTACGTGTATTTTGCCGGGTTCGCATTCACGACGACGCCCGGCAAGCTCGGCGAAACGATCCGCTCGGTCTATCTCAAGCAGCATGGCGTCTCCTACCAGCACAGTCTGGCCGCATTTTTCGCGGAGCGCCTGGTCGACGTGATCACGATGATCTTGCTTTCCCTCTATTCGATATTTGCCTTTTCCCGTTACCAGCTCCATGTCGGAATTTTCTTCGTGTTCATAGTTTGCGTGCTCTTTGCGATTCGCAGCCGCCGCCTGCAGAATTGGTTTGCGGAAAGAAGTGCCGACTTTTCGTCCGAAAGGTTGAAAAGTCTTGCCGGCCACTTCATCGATCTCGTGCAAGCCGCTTCAAGCTTGCTCAAGAGTGGCCCGCTTCTGGTCGGCTTGTTGCTGGGCCTGATCGGCTGGGGCGCGGAAGGCTATGCCCTGCACATCATTCTGGCGGGTCTCGGCGTCGACGTCGGATGGCCGGTGGCGGTCGGCGTCTATTCGGTCGCGATCATCGCCGGCGCGGTTTCGTTCATTCCCGGCGGGCTCGGAAGCACCGAGGCCGTCATGGGCGGATCGCTGATGTTGCTCGGCGTCGACCCCGGCACGGCCGTGGCCGCGACGCTCATCTGCCGCCTCGTCACGCTGTGGTTCGCCGTCGGCTTGGGAATTATTTTCGTGCTGGTTCTGGAAGGCACCGGATCGGCGCTGGGACGCATTTCATCGGACGCCGTGCCATCCGCCCGGACGACTGCGACGAGGGCTCCCGAATCTTCAAGGAGCCCGGAATGATGATCGGAATCTCCCCGCACCCTGCGCCCGGCCATGACGCGGCGGCAAGCGAAGCCATCTTGTAAATCCGATCCGCGCCAGCCTACGCTGTTGCTGTTGCTGGACTCCGAGATAGGAACCGGACCATTCAGATCGGGGGCATCACGGACGTTCCTCCGGCCGCAGAAGGACATGAACATGAGACAGGTGGCCATTCCCGTATCCTATGCGCCGCAGGTCGCCATAGGCCTGTTGCTGTTTGTCGCGATACTGGCATGCTTGCGATTCATCAATCTCGATGCGGATTTTCCTCTCGATGCGACCTGGTCCGGTGTCCTCTTTTCCGATGAGGGCTGGTACACGAATTCTGCCGTCCGGCATTTCGTTTACGGCCAATGGTATCTGGACGGCGATTTCAATCCGATCATCAACATGCCGCTCGGCCAATTGGTGCATCGGCTGTCCTACAGCATTTTCGGTCTGGGCCTGTTTTCCGCCCGTGTTTCGGCGGCGCTCTGCATTGTGGTGGCGATTGCGTTTACGGCGCTCATCGTGCGCCGGCATTTTGGTGATTGGGCAGGCCTGCTGACCGCCGTCATCCTGATCTCGAACTACCAAATATTTGCCTTCAGCCGCCTGGCGATCATGGAGCCGCTGGGACTGTCGGTGGCGATGGCCGGCATCTTTCTCGCCGATCAGGTGAGGGGGAAGTGGGCGATGCTCGGCCTGACCGCCGCTTCGCTGATCGTCGCGGCGGCGACGCTAGCCAAGAGCTCGATGCTCTTTGCGGTCCCGGTGATCGCCTATTTCGCCTGGGCGAACGCCGAAAACAGGAGAGAGCGCATCGTTTTTCCGCTGTTCTGCCTTGGCCTGACCCTGCTGCTCATAGGCGGGTACCAGCTGATTATGCAGCACTTTTTCAGCGCTGATTATGCGCTATTCAGGAGGACGAACTTCGACGAACGGCATGTCATTGGCGTGTTAGGCTGGCTCATCAACCTGGTGCGGAAACTGTGGCAGATGCTTCAGCTTGGCGTGCCGTTTCTCGCGGTCGCCGCGGTGCTGATCGTCGCTGCCGGCGTGGTTTCCGCTTCATTCCGGCGCAGTCCCCTGGTCCACGCCTTCGTCATATGGGGCGTCGTCTACTACTTCATGATGACGCCCGTCTGGTACGGGCCACCGCGCTATTTCCTGCCCCTGCTCATACCGCTGTCCGGACTGATGGCCATCGCTACCGTAGAAGGGACGAACTGGCTGCGCGAGGACCGGCGCTACAGCAGGTTCACCGTCGTGCCCGCCATTCTGGTCGCGTTTCTCGTAGTGACCGGCACGGTACGCATCGTGAACTATATGGCCAATCCCAGTTTTTCGTTCCTGCAGATGACAAAGGGGGTGGGCGACATCATTGTTCGGCGCGAGGGCAACTTGTCGAATGTCATCGTGTTTGGGGATATTGCCGATTCGGTTGCCATCGAAACCGGGTTTCGTTCCATGAACACAATGCTGGTCACCACTCCTCTGGTCGAACGACTCAAGGATTATCACCCAAGGTACCTGATCCTGCATGTGCACGACAAAGACGTCGTCAGCGCTGTGGAATCGGTCGGAGGACGGGTGACGGAAATCGGCGCCTGGGATGTGTATGAGAATTTCTATGGGGATGGACAGCAAGTGGAGCTGGTCGGAGTTGACTGGGGTGAGGGCGCAGCTTCGCCCGGGCCGGCGCGCTAATCGCACCGATGGCTTGGCTAATCTTGCGACCCGTTGCCGAATATGAGCATAAGTAGGTCGCGCAGCCGCTGGTATTCCCCAAAATTTGCCTTATTCGAAACAATCGGGCATGTCCCATTCATACCATGGTATGAGTGGTGATCTCCATCGTACCCGGTCCTGGTTTTGAAACACTTCCGTAAATATCGTCGCCCAGTGATCTTGACGGTTGCGCTTGCCTTTTTGATCTATCTGATTATTGCGCTGTCTCTCAATTGGGAAAAATCATCCGGCGCAATCCTGTCCATTTCGCCCGTGGAATGGATGATCATTCTCTCCCTTCCGCTCTTCAGTTATTGCCTAAGGGCCATACGCTGGTGTGGCTATATGGCGTTACTCGGCCATAGGGTCCCCCTGTTTCAGCACATCGCCGTGTATTTCGCGGGGTTCGCGTTCACCGCGACTCCCGGAAAGATCGGCGAAACGGTCCGCTCTACCTATCTCGAACATCACGGCGTGCCCTACCGGCACAGTCTCGCTGCGTTTTTCGCCGAGCGTCTGCTCGATGTGATCACCCTGATTTTGCTTTCACTTCTTTTTGTGTCCGCCTTTTCCCACTATCAGCTTCTTGGCGGGGTCATCCTTGTCATTGCCGGCGTACTCGTCGCCGTTCGCAGCGAACGCCTGCAGGGATGGTTCGCGGATCGATTTGCCAAGCTCTCATCCCCGAAACTGAGGACGTTCGGGCAACATTTCATCGATCTCGTGCAGGCCGCCGCTGCGCTCCTCAAGAGCGGACCGCTGCTGGCCGGCTTGGCGCTCGGTTTGATCGGCTGGGGGGTGGAAGGCTGCGCCCTGCATCTCATTCTGGCAGGCCTCGGGGCCGACGTGTCATGGCCGGTGGCGGTGGGAGTCTACTCGCTCGCCATCCTGGCCGGCGCGCTGTCCTTCATTCCGGGCGGTCTTGGCAGCACCGAAGCCGTGATGGGCGGGTCGCTGATATTGCTGGGCGTCGACGCAGGCACCGCTGTCGCGGCGATGCTTATCTGCCGCCTTGTCACGCTGTGGTTTGCCGTGACGATCGGCTTGGTTTTCGTGCTGGTTCTGGAAGGCACCGGATCGGCGGGCAAGGGCTATCTCTCCGAGGCGCCTCCATCGTTGGCGGCGGGGGAAACGCAAGATACACAGGATTAGCCGTCGCGGCCCTTCGCAAGACCTTTGAGGAAGTCGCGTACGATGCCGACGATGCCGCGCGACAGCAGATCGTCGAGCGCGTCGATCAGCTGGTCGATATGCTCCCGGCCGACGATCATGGGCGGCTCCAGGCGGATCACATTGCGGTTATATTCGGTAAAGGCGACCAGAATTCCGTAGTCGCGGAGCAGGAGGCTGCCGACAAAGGCGCTGAGGCTGCCTTTGACCTTTTCGTCGAGCATGGAGACCATCTGACGAACGCCCATCGGCATGGTGCGGCTGAAATCGCTGAACTCGAGCCCGACCATCAGTCCCTGGCCGCGGACGTCGTGAATGAGCTTCGGGTATTTGGCCTTGAGAGCGCGAAGACGCTCAAGCAGATAGGCGCCCTGGGCCGCCGAATTGTCGATGAGCCCCTCGTCATAGAGAATGTTGAGCGCTTCGATGGCCGTGCAGCAGGCCTCGCCGATCCCGCCGAAGGTCGCCGGGCCATGGATCAAGGCATTTTTCGGCTGCCCATAAGCCTTCATGTAGATTTCTCGGCGGGAGATCATGGCGCCCATGGCGCATTTTCCGCCGCCCAGCGACTTGGCAAGGGCGGTCACGTCGGGGACGACCCCCTCATGCTCGAAGGCGTAGAACCGTCCGGTTCGGCCGAGCCCGCACTGCACCTCGTCGGCGACCCACAACACGCCGTGCTTGTCGCACAATGCGCGCAGCTCGCGCCAAAATCCGTCCGGTGCACGTACGATCCCGGCACCGCCTTGAATCGTCTCCATGACCACGATGCCGATCTCCGGATCCGCCTGGATGGCAGCTTCGATGGCGTCGATGTCGCCAAAGGGCACGCGCACCGTGTTCTCGACCAGCTTGAATCTGGACCGGTAGAGCTCTGAATCGGTAACCGACAAGGCACCCTTCGTCTTACCGTGGAAGCTGTTCTCGGCGTAAATGATCTTGGCGCGGGAGGGACCTTGCGCCTGCTCGGCGACCTTGATCGCCGCTTCCATGGCTTCGGAGCCGGAGGAGCCGAGAAACACCATGTCGAGGTCGCCGGGAGAGATTTCGGCCAGATTATGCGCGAGCACGGCGGCATATTGGGACAGAAAGGCCATCGCGATCTCGTGGCGCTTCTCGTCCTGGAAAGCCTTACGGGCCGCCAATATGCGCGGATGATTGTGACCGAAGCCCAGGGACCCGAAGCCGCCGAAAAAATCCAGGATCGGACGGCCGTCCCGATCGTAATAATGCATGCCCTCGGCGTGATCGACGATGACGCGATGAAACCCGAGGATTTTCATGAAGTGCAGCTGGCCGGGATTGAGGTGACCGGAGAAAAGCTCGGTGACACGCGCACGATCCAAGCTCTTGGCATCTTCGACGGTCAGCAGATTTGGTTTCGGAAGGGTGTTCATAACGCGGGCACTTTCCTCGAAGGCCATGGGGTAACGCCGTGCATGAGGCGGGCGCGATATTAGGGGGCGCAATCGAAAGATCAAGCAAACTGGGTTGCTTGAGTAAATGGACCTAGGTTTCAGCCGGATTCGTTACGCGCCGCCAAAAACTCGATGAGAAACGCGGATCGATGAACTTCGCCATGTCGGGCCATCGCGGATAGTATTTGCGGTAGCTTGCCGCACTCATGCGCGCGTCCTTGGCGGGATAGACCGCACCGCAGGCTTCCCCGGTAATGAGATCCAGCCGGTCCAACAGATCCAGAGTGGGCTGGCCCCGATGGGGAAAATCCAAGGCCAGCGTCACGCCAGGCCGGGGAAACGATAGGAGACCCGGAGACGTTATGTCGCCGAATGCCTTCAATACGGCGAGAAACGAGCCGCTGCCGGCCGATGCGATCTTCTCCAGGATCTCCTTGATCGCCTCGTGCCCGTTGTCGAAGGGGACGACGCACTGATACTGAAGAAACCCGCGCGAGCCATACATGCGGTTCCAGGAACGGATGGTGTCCAGGGGGTAGAAGAATGGGGCATAGTGGATCGCGGCTCTTGAGCGTTTCCGCAGCTGCTTGCGGTAATAGAGACTGTTGAAGAGGTGCAGGCTGAAATTGTTGACGAGCGTAAATGGCGGGTCGAAAGGAAAAGTGAACTGCAGGCGAGGCCCTGCCTGCCTTGGGCACTCCGCAGGCCCGGCGTGATTGCCGCGCATGAACAGCCCCCGCCCGAGCGACGGGCCCTTGGCGAGGCAATCGATCCACGCAACCGTGTATTCGAAGCTCCGGTCGGAGGCGGCTGATAGTTCGAAAAATTCGTCAAGACTGCCGAAACGGACCACCTCCTGCATGATGCATGGGCTTGGGATCTTCTTGAGATTGAATTCGGCCCACGTGATCACGCCGGTCAGGCCGAGTCCGCCGATGGTGGCACCGAAAAAGTCCGGATTCTCCGCCGCCGAGCACACGAGCCGCGTTCCGTCCGAGCGCAATAGCTCAAAGCAGGTGAGGTGGCAGCCGAATGTCCCTGAATTGTGATGATTCTTGCCATGGACGTCATTGGCGATGGCGCCGCCGACAGTGACGAACTGGGTGCCGGGCGTCACCGGAAGGAACCACCCCTTGGCGACGACCTCCCGCAATATCTCCGACAGAAGAACACCGGCTTCGCAGCGCAGAACGCCGCGCTGTTCATCGAAGGAGATGATCCGGTTCAGTCCCCGGCAATCAATGAGCACCCCGCCGTCATTCAAGCACACATCACCATAGCTTCGGCCATTGCCGAAGGGCAGGAGCGACTTGTCCGACAGCTCCGCGGCCGGGAGCTTCTCGCATCGAGCGCCCAGAACATAGACTTGGTGGTCGGCTTTTGGGTAGCGCCCCCAAGACTCATAGGTCCGCCGCGTCATTGTGGCAGCACTGTTGCGATCCACAACAATATGGCACCGATCGCTACCAGCAGCTGGCTGCGGAGATCGCGCAGAACAAAGATCACCGGATCCTCATGCAGCTCATTGCGCCGGGCCTTGAGCCAAATCCGGCTCACAAGATAGAGAACGATCGGGCACAGAAGCCAAATGACTTCCGGATGGACGTAGAGCGCCGTCACGTCCTCGCTGTTTATGTAGAGCGCAAGCACCAGGATCGCGATATAGCCGCCATTGATGCCGAAATGGGCCATCGTCTCCAGGTCCTGGGCGACGTAGCCCCGGCCATGGCTCTTGGTCATTTCCTGTGCCTGGATTGCCGATAGTTCTACATAGCGCTTTGCCAGCGCCAGGCTCAGGAAGAAGAACATGGAAAATGACAGCAGCCAGAAGGAAGGCGTGACATCGACCGCCAATCCGCCGGCAATGATCCGCATCGTGTACAGACCGGCCAAGACGATCACATCGATGATTTGCACCCGCTTGAGCCGGAAGGTGTAGGCCAGCGTGATCAGATAGTAGAGCCCCAGTCCGCCAAGGAACTCTATTGGCAACAGCGATGCGAAGCCGAGCGAAATAGCCAGCAGCAGCGGAATCATAGCGGTTCCGAGAGCTATCGGAAGCCTGCCCGAGGCGAATGGGCGCCTACGCTTGGTCTGGTGTTTTCGATCGGCGGCAATGTCGACCAAATCATTTAGGATATAGACACTCGAAGCGCAGAAGCCGAACGCGCAAAAGGCCCAAAATGCCTGTATCAAAAGGCCGGGCTCGTTGATCCGGTGGTCGAGGACCAGCGGCACGAAGATCAAAACGTTCTTCACCCATTGATGAAGGCGCAATGCGTTGACGAGCTGACGGAACCAGCCCCTGCGGTCGTCAAAGACGCGCGCGACATCGGCGACTTTGGCGGCCTGCGCTTGCACGCCGGAGTGAGGGTTCACAATGATCGCCTCGCGGGCGCTCTGCCATATCGGCAGGTCAACCTTGCTGTTGGCGGCATAATCGAAATTGCCGACGCCGAATGCCGCGTTCAGCCGATCCAGTTTGCGGCTGCCGGAAAGATTCGTATCGCCATCGCTGGCAAAGACCGCGTCAAAAATCCCGAGATGCTCCGCGATTGCATTGGCGTGGAGCTCATCGGCCGCGGTTGCCAAGGCCAGCGGCCGGCCGGACGCCTTTTCCGCCTTGAGATAGCGCAGAAGCTCTTCATTATAGGGAAGCAGCGACGGTTCGATGTCGACCCGTCTGGCGATTTGCCGTTTCAAATAGGCCTTGCCGCGCAGCAGCCAAATCGGAACGAGCAGGCAATAAAACAAATTTTTGGCGATCAGGGCGAGAAACGACTCCGCCAGGGAGTCGCTCCGTATCAAAGTGCCGTCGAGATCGACACAAAGACATATGGCTTTGTCAGCGCTCCTGTTCGCCTCTCGCTTCAGCATGCCTTTACCCCTAACCCCCGGAGTCGTTCACCGCAATAAAGCAAGAAAGCAAGAGCCATACCAACCCAAATAGGGACTGTTCGCAACAGGGGCGCGACCGCCAGCGCCGCGTCGATTAGAAACCCGCCGAAAGTCGTGGTCAAAATGAAACCTGGACCAACGGAGAGTCGTCGTGCGGTGGCATGCCCAATGAATAAACGCCGCGCACGTTCTTACGGCAGCCGAATTCTCGTTTTCGATGAGATGGCGATCGTCTGCCGGCCAATCACCTGGCCCTAACCCATGTATGCACATCCGTGCTGCGGAATTTTTCTGAATGAATCGCCTCATTTGCAGAAACGTAGGAAAAGCGCGAGTTCGCCCAGTCGATGAGCATTTCCCGGGCGCTTTGCGAATATTTTCCCAACTCTGACGTCTTAATGATCACTATGTCTGGATTCCTTGCGCTCATCTCGTCGAGCCAACCGGCAAATCCATTCGAATAATTGCTGGCGATAAATGCATCATAACCCGGTATGTCATTAAGAACATAGGGATTCACGTTCCTCAGGCCGAGCAGGGCAGGGAGCTCGGGAATCGCGATTGCCACGGTCGTGGTGTTCTCATCATAGCTGCCGAGAGCTGCCTTCATGACATCGGAATAGGCTTTCTTCTGCTCCCCAAGCGCACCTCTCCAAATCGCGGTGTGATCGGAGATGATGTCCGAAAATCCAAGGTTTAAGAATGGGATAGCGCACATGATCAAGAGCACCACACTGTTGAACGTCTTCAGCGCCGTGTCGCCCGTCAAAAGGCGCTTGTCGGTGATGAATTCGATGACCGCCCTGTACAGGATGATGAAGCCCAAAACCGTAAACGGCAGGAAGATGTAGAAGTCCGAATAGCCTTGGAAATTCAGGAGCGAGGCGATCCAGATCAGAGAGTAGATGACGATCAGGGGCACATATGGATTGTCGGTCAGACGCGTTCCCCCCGACCATATCGTCCTGATGAAGCCATAGATGAAGAACGCCGCCAGACCGAGCAGGATAAGCCCGGATGAGAACGGGTAGCCTAAGAATATCATCTTGAAAATGTTATATAATTCGTGTTCGTCGGCGCGCGAGAGATAAGAGTGAACAATGAAGGCGCCTTGGATGAACTCCTTGAATGCCCCATTCAGGAAGAAATACCCGCCAATAACGACGGTTGGGACCGCGGCTCCGAGTATGAGCATGCTGAGAGCCCTTAGCCGTTCTTCTTTCCTTTGTAGGAGGGCATAGAGCAGGGAGCCTAAGAACAAGACGCCGGAGGGCTGCCAGGTGAAGGCGCACAGGGCGGCAAAGAACCCCAACAGCAGCCACCTCTTGTCCAAAAGAAAGATAAGGCCGGTGACAAAGAATATGAGGAGGAGCTGTTTCGGCCTGGCGCCGATGGCCGCCTGGAACATATAGCCGTGAAGGCCGATCATCATCAAAGGAGCCAGTATGGCGGCGAACTTGTCCTTGAACAGTTTTTGAGCAAGGGGATAGGAAAGCAATATAGTGATGATGCCAATGATCATATATACGACCCTCATTCCTCTGAGAGGATCGTCGAAAAACGGTTGTGAAATGTAGAGAGCAAAGGCCGTAACGAAAGGCGTCATAGGCGTTTTCCCATCAAAGACACTTTGATAGGGGATTTCGCCCAGGAGCAGGCGCTGGCCCGAGTAAACGTAGATGCCGTTATCTCGGTGCAACGGCAAGTCGAGGCCGTAAAGCGCGAAGATCAATACGGAAAAGAGAAATAGCAGAATATAGACGGCTATCGGCGGCACGCGATAGGGAAAGAACGTCGCCTCTCTGTTAGTGATTGGCATGTGAATGGACCCCTCCGGCTGCGAGCGAACCGGGCAGAAGGCATAAAGGAAGACACATGACGAAGTCGTCCGTGTCAAGATGAAGCAAGCCGCGCGCGCACGCCGCGAAGCAAGTTGTCATCAACGGTCTTGCTGCGCCCCACTTGGGCAGGAATGTCGCACCCACTGCATCACACCACCCGACGGATGCCTCTTCATAAGAGCCCATCACTGGAAGCGAAGCTAATTCTCAGCCAATGCCTTGAATATCAAGCTGCAAATGCAAGCAAGGTAAATCGGAATGGCCATCACCCGGTCAAACGCGCGGTATTCGACATCCAGGCGGACCTCCGAAGGAAACGGCTGCGGCTTGGGTGCGCATGGATGGCGGCGTTCCCAAGATCGGTCCTGACACGGGTCATACGGTGGTCCAGAGATGGGCAGTCATTTCCGTTCAGACTCAATAAGTTGACACACTTTTTTTAGACCAATACTCTATTGGCTCTGCAGGGTGGGGACCAAAATGGGCATCAGAACAGCGACTTGGCACATTTCCTATAATTCTAGAAAATAGTGGAAAAGAGGCCCATAACCGGGCATCACTCAACGCGTTGGAGCATATCTGGGCCACCCTCCTGGTCGCACACGGCGACAGATCGAAAGCGGTCGCGCGCACTGTCGATAGGCTGAACGCTGATGAACAAACCCTTGCACATTGGCATTGTCGGTTTGGGCAAGATGGGCAAGATCCGGGCCGACACCATTCGAGACAACAAAGAGACAATCTTGATCTCCGGGACGGATCCGAACCCGCCGAAAAGCGGCATGGACGGTATACAGCTTTGCCCCGACTACCAGGCCGTGATCGAATCCGACGTTGACGCTGTCTTCGTGTGCACGCCGAATCGGTTCGCTCCGGACGTGGCAGTGGCCGCACTCGATGCCGGCAAGCACGTATTTTGCGAAAAACCGCCGGGGCGCAACCTTGACGACGTAGAGCGGATACTCGCTGCCGAGCGGCGCAATCCTGGACTGACTCTCAAATTTGGTTTCAATCACCGCTATCACTTCGGCATCCAGGAGGCCAAGCGCATCGTCGATAGTGAAATCTACGGCAAGGTTCTCTGGATGCGCGGCGTCTACGGCAAAGCCGAAGGATCCGGAAGCCCACAGGAGTGGCGCGACGATCCGGAGATCGCCGGCGGCGGGATACTGCTCGATCAAGGCATTCACATGCTCGACCTGTTCCGTCACTTTTGCGGCGAATTCGTCGAAATCAAGAGCATGTGCACGGCAGCCTATTGGGACAGGCCTTTGGAGGATAATGCGTTCGCCTTGCTGCGGGACGCGTCTGGGCGCATCGCGATGCTGCACAGCTCGTTCACCCAATGGAAGCACCGATTCACCCTCGATATCTACATGTCGGACGGTTTCGTGACGGTGGAGGGGATGCCCTCGTCGACCCGCAGCTATCGTGACGAATGGATCACGCACGCTCGCAAGCACACGGGCTACGCCATTGGCAATCCGCACGAACTATCCACGTTCTGCAACACGGACCCGTCGTGGAAGTTGGAGCTCGCCGAGTTCGTTGATTGCATCCGCACCGGCGGTCCGGTCCGAAATGGCAATTCCAAGGACGCCTATGAAGCCATGCGTCTGGTCTATGCCATTTATGAAGCCGATGAGTCGTTTACGGGGAAACAGGCCGCAAGAAGCGGGAGCGACGAATCAGAAACCGCGGTCGTCAAACCGATGGTATCGTCGGGCTCGCGTTAAAACAGCAATCCAGCCTTGGAAGTGACCGTGGAAGCGTGGCGTTCCGGCTTCAAGGGATCACCGGAATCCAGCCGCAACAACCCATATTCCGGGTCGCCAGGAGTCCCGCATGAAGGACAATAGCCCGATTGCCGTGACTTCCCGATCCTTTTCCGTCCATCCGGTTCTGCGGGCCGAGCTTTTGGAGCGCTATTCGGACGTTCGCTTCAACGATCAGGGCCTGAAACTCGCGGGCGAGCGGCTGGTCGAATTCGCACGGGGGCGCAAAAAGCTGATCACCGGATTGGAAACGCTGGACGAATCCATTCTGGCGTCTCTTCCGGAACTAGAGGTGGTGAGCAAATACGGCGTCGGCACCGACATGATCGACATGGCGGCGATGGCCCGCCACGGGGTCCGCTTGGGCTGGACCGGAGGGGTCAATCGCCGTTCGGTCGCCGAGCTCGTCATCGCCTTCATGATATCGCTTCTGCGCCTTGTGCCGCTGGTCGGCCGAGAAGTCCACGAGGGAATCTGGAAGAACCGGATCGGGCGGCAGATGTCGGGCCGCACGGTCGGCATCATCGGCTGCGGTCACATCGGCAAGGACCTGACACCGCTGTTGCGGGCTTTCGGATGCAGGGTCCTGGCCCATGACTTATTGGATTTCCCCCAGTTCTACGCCGCCCACCAGGTGGAGCCTGTGGGTCTTGAGGAGATCCTGCGCCGCGCCGACATCGTCACCTTGCATGTGCCGCTTGACGACAGCACCCGCGGCATGCTGAGCGCCGACCGGCTGGCGCTGATGAAACCGGACGCATTGCTGATTAACGCCGCGCGCGGCGGGCTGGTCGATGAAGACGCGCTGAAGGCCATGTTGAAGGACGGCCGGCTTGCCGGCGCCGCCTTCGATGTGTTCGCTATCGAACCGCCGCAGGATTTGGAGCTTTTACGTCTGTCCAATTTCCTGGGCACGCCACATATCGGCGGCAGCTCCGAGGAGGCGGTCCTGGCCATGGGCCGCGCCGCCATCGAGGGCCTGGACAAGAATGCCGTGCCGGAACCTGGCGGTCCGCTGGCCGTATGCGCGGACGGGCGCTAGAGCGGTTCATGGTTATAGGGAACCATTTGACCGGGATGATTTTGCGCCGTGGCGGTGTTGCGGCTGTTGGCCGATGCACTGGCGGTGAACACCAGCGCCTGATTCACTTCGCTGTCGGTCAGCAGATGGCTGAGCAGCTTGTTTTTGTGCGCCACGTCATCGGCGAACATCATGCGTTGTTCGATGTTTTCGTGTT
>JAUYJB010000128.1 GCA_030688605.1 Hyphomicrobiales bacterium | reverse complement strand
CACGGGCTTTTCGCCTCTTATTGTCGCCGCCTGAGCCGCAGGCGTACCGGGGTCTTAATCGGCCACTTGCACGTAACAAACGGAGAGCGTCGGGTTCCCCGGCGACTCCGCGATGAACTGAAGCTTTCCGAGATCCCCTTGGTAGAGGAACGGGTTGACGCCGCTGGGAATGCGCAGGCCGGTGCTCACGGTCGGTGCCGTGCCGTCGTCGCGGTAGCGCACCGCGCCGGTCGTCGCAAGGCAGGAAAGCCATGCGGCATTCGCCCGGTTGCCCTGCGAGTCCGTCAGTAGATTGCTCGAGCAGCTCACCGCGGCTGCGATGGCGCTGGAAACGAACGACTGGAACCCGATGACCTTCGTTACACGCATCCTGCGGCCTCCGTTTTTTCTAGCCGCTTATCGTTATGCGGCGGCATCATACGCCACTGGCACCGTGGGTGTCAAATGTATCTATCGGAGATCGCGCAAGGCGGCCAACGATGCCGAGGTTCATACTTTAAGCGCCAGAATTTCTGGGACCATCGTATGCGGACTAGCGGCCTCCTCCTCTCGCCGAGCTAATGCCTCCGCAGCAGCATCAATTGCCGCATTCCATGTCTGACGCACCCGGTATTCCAGGGCGCCATTGTCTTTTGCACATTTTTCCCACCATTCATCAAATATCATTTGTCCTCCACCAGTTTCAATTCTTGCCTTCAACCTTGCACTGCTCGCAGATCATCTTGGCGTCTCCTGATGCGCGGCTGCTTCTTCCTTCGCCAAGACGGTCATATCTTCAGCGCCTCCTCCACATACTCACGAACAATGCGGTCCAGTTCTGTTACATGACGCCTCGTCTTTTCAACTTGGGCTCGAAGTTGTGGCTCCCACAGGGAGCGCGGAACATCGAAACGGAAATCTTGGTGTTCGTCGCAACGGATATCATAGGTAGAAAGGACGACGACCTCTCGATCAGAACGAAGCCATTCCTCAGCCGCCACAAGCCATCGTTTATAAAAACGATGTTTTAGCAGCGTGCGCTCTAGATCAGTGTTACTCATATCGCCTCGTAGAATTGCCTGGTTTTTACTCAAGCGGCTGGCGTCTCCTCATGTGCTGCTGCCTTTTCCTTCGCCTGCATCTCGCGCTCGCCCATCATGTGCTCGTGCATCTGGTCGTGTTCGTCCAGCGCGTGCTCGTGCTGCATGTCCTTCGCTTCCATCGCCTTGCCTGCGCGGTCCATCGTTTGCTCGTGCGCCATGCCGCGCTCCTCGAGCTCCACGTCGGCGGATGCGGTGCGACCCTTCAACGCCAGTTCCTGCTCGGCAACCCAGACTTTCAGCTTGATCTCGGCCTCTGCCTTTTCGCGGGCAAGCCGCATCTTTTCGCCTTCGGCCTTCCCGTCGAGCTCGATCTGCTTCATCTTCGCGTCGTGATCGGCCTTGACCTTCGCCATCGCCTCCTGCCGCCCGGACTTGAGCTCCATGTTCTCGGCCTGCATCGCCTGCATGGCCTGGCCCATCTGCACCATCTGCGCCTTGACTTGCGGCGGAATCTGCGGCTGCTTCTCGTCCTGTAGCGCTTGCGGCGGCAGTAAGCCCTTCAGCATCTTCGCGGCCTCATCCGCCCCGGAAAAGTCCGAATTGCGCGCCGTCAGGTAGCGCAGCACCGCAGCCGACGCCGGATCAGAAGCTCCCTTCGCCATCTCGACGAACGTCGCTGCGGCTTCCATGCGCTTCGTGTTGTAGCTCGGCCCCACGCTGATCGACACGTCGAACTTGCCCACGCCGGGGTTGTAGATGCGCTTGATGCCCTCGCTCGTCTGAATCTCGCGCATCGACTCCTGCTGGTCCGGGTCGAGCTGCACCGACTGGATCTCGCCGTCTTCGCCCAGAATCCGCACGATACGCTTCGTGTCGTAGTATTTCGGAATCAGATCGACGAGGATGACGCCCCCGTGCCTGATGGATATCCCCTCATTCGCCCCGAAGTGGTACGTCCCGGTGTCGGACTCGCGCTGTAAGGCAAGGATCGCGCGGCCCGATTGCTGGCTCTCGGATTCGCCGACGCCGGCCTTGAATATCCCGAGGGAGGCGCGAACGTCCTGCGCGATGATCTCGCGTTGCTGGATGAGCGCCACCTCTATCGGCATCGCCTCTTGTCGCCTCGGTGCCGGCAGCGCGTTTCCGTTCACGTCGATCGGGTTGTATTCGAGGTAGGCGTAGTTGGCGGTGTTCGCCTTCTTCCAGCGCTCCTCCTTGCCCTCGAATTGGCCGGTCGCGCCGATGAAAGGCGTCTTGGGCGCCAGCATGATCTTTTCCGCGATGGCCGAGGCGCAGTAATTGTCGAAGCGAAGCGAATCCTTCGAGGGCCTCACGAGACCCCACAGGACGCGCTTGCCTTCGACCCATTTCTCGCGCCCGACCATTTCGACAATCGGAATGTACTTGCCCGGCAAATCGCGCTTTTCCAGCACTTCGATGCCGGTCAGCTTGCGCCACTTGAGCTGCTTCCTGTACGCCGTGCGCCGATCCTGAACCTCAGGCTTCTTACCGGCTTCCTTCGGCCAGCGTGCGTAATCCGCGGCGCCGATCGTCGTGCCGTCGTCGAGAAACAGCAATTCGTGCGGCACGCGCTTGATGCAGTATTCCTCGACCACCGTGATCGTTTCTGCCGTCCTCCAGTAGCCGACCGCCGCCTTGTCGAGCCCGTCGAAGTCCTCCGCTTTCTCTTTCGCCTTCGGGAACAGTTCCTTGAACTTCGCGACCGGCATCGCCTCGCAGATGTAGCCTCTTTCGGCGTCCGAGCCGTCGGGCATGATGTGCTTGCCCAGATACACGCTGAACGTGTTCGGGATCGGCCGGATAAATAGCTCCTGGTCGAAGCTGTCGTCCGAAACGTACTCGGCAGTGATGCGGAAGTACCCGAGGCCGATCGTCGCGGCGTTCTCCCCGGCCGTCGAATACGCGATGTCGGCTTTCGACTGGTCCTCGATGTTGCGGATGAGCCCCTTCAGGATCTTCGCCGTCTCCGGGTCGGCAACGTCGTCCTGCGGGCGCACATTGATGCCGGGCTTGCCCTGGCGCATGTCGTTCACGACCTGAACGATGTACTGGTTGATTTTGTCGATCGTCAGGCAAGGACGCGGCCCGTTTTCGGCGTCACCCTCGCGCGCCCTGCGGATTTCGTCGGGCCACTGGTCCAGCGTGGCGAAGCGCAGATCGTCCAGCATCAACGCGCGTTGATCGGACTCCTCATCGATGCATTCTTTTATCCCATCGCGGGCGTATTTCAGAATGTCATCGTCGGATTCTTGTGCGGGCTCTTTCGTCCCGTCTTCTTTTTGTTCGTCGTAGGCCATTGGCTATCCTGTCGCGGCTTTCTCCTTCATCTTGCGCAGCTCGTCGATGGGTGCGGTATAGAAGTACCCGTTAAACGTCGCGATGCCACGCAAGGCAATTGTCGGGAAGTCGAACTTCTCGTCGTGGAACCAGAAGTGCATTTCGTCGCGCGTGATATCGGAGCACCCGACGGCGAGGCCCTTGTCATGCAGCGTGGCGTGCGGCTCGAAGGTGTCTCTCATGGCATCGTCAATCTTGATCGGATCAGCAGTGTTCATGAAATCATCCACGCCGTAGCGGGCTGCTGAATGTTCGTCGGCGGCGGCGCAGGCTGCGGCTTTTCTTCCTTCGGCCATACGAGCTTCAGGTCCGGCTCGGCAATGCGCGAGAGCGAGTCGAGCAGGTCTTTGTGCAGGCACGTCGGGAACGGGTAGAACTCCTCCTCCACGAACGAATGCACGAGGTCAACGATATTTTTCTGCCAGTCTGTGACGTGCAATGTCCTAGGGAGATAGAACTTGCCATTCTCGAAGTACGGGATCAGGCGCCGAATACGGTCATCCTTTGAGGTCTGCCCGGCTACCTCCATTACGTCGAAGCGATAATTCTGATTTTCCTGCTCGCGCTTCACAGCCTCGGCGTCGCTCATGTTGCCGTAGCGTTCCCAGCGCACTTGCTTGGGCTTGTATTTGCGATGCAGCGTGAATAGACGGTCAACGCGCTCAGTAAGGTTCAAGCGGTCGCGCACTATGTCTAGCGCGTATAGATTCCCGTCTCTGCCAAGCCCGACGACCCACATCGCCGTGTAATCTGACTCCTTGCGCTTCGTGTTCGCGGAGTCCACGAGGATGTAGCAGTTGAGGCTATCGTGCGGCGGCGTTTTTGTGTAAAAGCGCAGCCATTCCCGCCTGAATCCCATCTCCGCGTCCGCCTTCGGATTTAGCAAAATCTGCGCGGCGTAGGTATACGGCCCCATGTCGCGGCGCTTCTGCTGGTGGATCTCGTCCGGCCAGAAAACGCTTTCGCCTTCCTCGGTGCCGCCCTCGCGCCCCGGATGCTCGCGAGGGACGAACGTGCCGCGGTCGACCACGGTCTTATAGGCGTCGTTGAAGTGCCACCGCGTCCCTGCGCCGCGCTTCACCCCCGGCGTCGTGCCGAGGTTGTAGCTGCGCTCCATCTCCGTCATCGTTTTAGAGAGCATCTCCGGCGTCGTCACGGAGCCCGCCACCACCACGTCGTCGTAGAGCAGCACCTTGAAGTGCTTGCTCGTGGGCTGCCCATCAATCAGGCCCCACGCCTCGATCGTCGCCTCGTTCGGATTTGACTGCCGCTTGACAATGATCCCATCGTCTTCAGACCACTTCGGCGCCGCGCGCACGTCCTCGCCCCACAGCACATCGGGGAACGCTGCGTGCAGCGTCTTATTCGCTTCCAACTCGCGCATGATCTGGCGCAGGAACGCCTTGGCGATCGGCCGCGTGTGGCTGAAGATCCCGAAGGTAATCTCCGGGTCGCGCAGGATGTCCTGAATCGTCAGTGCGAAGGTGATGATCGACGACTTGAAGTGCTCGCGCGCCCAGAGGTCCAAAAACCCATCTGGCGCCGCTTCCACCTCCCGGCAGCGCGCGAACGCGAACTCGTTCAGCATGTCCACGCGCTTGCATACCCGCGCAAGCAGATAGAAGAGGTCCGAGAGTACGAGCAGCCGCACGACCTGATTCAGCTTGCCCTCGGCGCGCCCCTTCGCCTCCAGCGCGTCCCAGTAGGCGATGGTCTGCTCGAGCGTCAAGCGCCGCAGCGCCGCTACCTGCTCGTCAGGCAGCCGATCGCTCATCAGTGCACACCCCGAAGCGCGCTCGCGACCGCGGAAACGCTCAAACCATGCGCGCCCAGCACATCGGCGTGCGAACCGTGCCGGTGCAGGAATGCGTCTCTCAGAGAGAGGCAGCGCAAGCTGCATGTGGCGCCGCTTTCCCAGGCGATCGCCTTAACCGCATCGCCGAGGCCGCCGCGAGGCACCATCTCTTCGATCACGACAACGCGCGGATACCTGGCGAGCGCGCGCGCGATGCCTTGCGCATCCAGCGGCTTGAGCGTGTGGACCGACGCCACGCCGACCGACATCTCACCGTCAAGCGCTTCTGCTGCGTCCATTCCAAGTTTCAGGATCGGCCCGTAGCCG
>JAUYJB010000127.1 GCA_030688605.1 Hyphomicrobiales bacterium | reverse complement strand
GCAACTGGCCGATGTGCATTTCCGGGTCGCCCGCGCCCAGTCCCGCTTCATACAGCATCTCTTCGGTGTAATGGGCCCAGCCTTCGGTGAAGCCGTAGCCGTCAAAGACTTGCCCGATCTTCGATGGCGAGCGATGCGCGTGCAAATATTGCACGAAATGCCCCGGGTAGACTTCGTGAACCGTGTCCTTCCGGCAGGCGTGAAAAAAACCAGGCTGGTTACGACGGCGACGCCTCGATGTGGCTTCGCAGTATCCGAAGCTCCTCGCGGCAGATGAAGCCCACACGGTCGTTCTTTAGCATTCCCTCACACCATGCGATCCCTTCGCCGGGCGGTAGATCGCTTCTCTTGAGGGCTTGGATGACCACCGCGAGACATTCCTCGATGTCCGCCGTCATCATTCCCTCATCGCTCATTTCGACCTGATAGCTTCCTTGCTTCATCAACTCCAACGAGAGTTCCATTGCCAGCGGCAACTGCCCGAGCTCGACCAGCCGGCTCAGGTTGCGCTTGACCTCGCCGTAAGCGGCGTAGTCGTAGCTGAAATTGCGATTGATCTCTCGTTCATCGAAGTGCGTCGCATCGGCGATTGCTTGGCGGGTCGCGGCGGCAAGCTCTTCGGGTGGGGCTTCCAGTTTGAAGCGCGCACCGAGCCGGCGGAAAAGGTTGCGATTGTCTCTCGCCAATTCCACCAGGACGTCAACCAGGTCGCCCTTCGCGCGTTTCGCCAGCGCCTTGCGCAGCCTTTCCACGGAATCTGCCTTCTCGACAACCTTCACACGGCGCTTTGACATGGCGAATCCCTCGGCCGTTCTTGGCGATTGGACGTTTCTCGGTAGTTCCACGGCATCCAGTGCCCTGAGTTGGTGGACAGCTCGCCCGCGTGGCGCTGGAGCTCGGTCAAGTAGTCGAAGGCGCCCACGCCACACAGCTCGCAGGTGTGAATGAGGCTCATATACATGTCTCCCACCCGGGCGCCGTTCTGCGTTTTATAAAACAGCGCGTTCTTGCGGTGGAGGATGGCCTTCTTCAGCACCCGTTCACAGAGATTATTATCCAGCGGCGCGCCGGCCTGGCGCAGGAACAAGGTCAGCTTGTCCCAATGGGCCAGCATGTATGCTATCGCGCCGCCGAGCGGCGAGTTGGGCTCGACCCGGTGATCGTCGAATTGCTTTTTCAGCCAATCACGGAGCTCATTCATAACCGGCCGAGTCTCGGCCTGATGGAGTGCGAGCCGCTCCTGGGGCGATAGCTTCTGCTGGCGGGCCTCGGCGTCGTTCTTGTAGACGACTTTCAGGGCCTCCAGCACATGGCGGCACTCGTCGGGAAAACGGTCGTATACGTCCACGAAGTTCCGCCGCGCGTGGGCCAGGCAGTTGGCCATGATCGTGGCCAGCTCGCCAGGCACGTTACGGGACAGCGCATCGCACATGTGGATGGGCGGATCGAGCGTTTGAGCCCGCTCGTCGAGTACATCCCTCAGGTTCTCGCCGGCGTGCTGGCGGCCGCTGAAGAACAGCGCAATCCGCTGGCCGTCGCCCGTCGACACCACGCCCGAGGTAAACAACCCCGTCCGGTGTGAACCGTCTTTGTTCGTCGTCCCATCCCCTTCCAAAAGTGCTCGTCTCCTGGCCCGCTTCCCCATCAGCTCGAGGATTTTCACCGCGGTATCGTCGTTCTGCACCAATTCTCCCTGCGCGGCCTGCCGCACCAGCTCGTGGTATGCCGGAGTGATGTCCGCCGCCGCCGCATGAACAATCTCCCACTGCGTGGCGGCTGGCAAGGGAATCTCCAGGTTCCCCTGCAGCCCTTCGATGCGGTTGAAAGGGAGCCCACTGCCGTATTTCAACACAGCGATCATGCTGGCGGCTGTGGCGTCGTACTTTTCCGATCCCACTCCTTCGGGCGCTGGTGCCGTATAGACCTTGCCGCATAGGTTGCAGCGGAGCTTGTGGAGCTGATACACCTTGGCCCCCAGGGGCGCCTGGCCCACGATCCGCACGAGGACGCCAGGGGCCATCGTATAAACGGTTCCATCCCCACAGTCGGGGCAGGCGTCGCCCGCCCGGAGCGAGTCGTGCGGCACGTCGATCTTCTCGGCGCCGGCATAGGCATCGGCCCCGTTGCGGCCGTGTCCTTTCTTCCGCGGCGATTTCTGATCGCCCTCAGCAGCCTGCTGGGCCGCGGGGTCGGGCTCTTCGCACGATGGCGGCGCCTGGCCGACCACCGCGGCGGTCTTCTCCGTGCCGGCGCCAAACAGCAGCTTCCGCAGACGAGCGATCGTCGTGTTCTTGTCGCCCAACATGCTGGTCAGGCAGGCATACGATTCGACCAGCATGCGAATCGTCTGATAGTCCTCGGCGTCAAACGCCCGCTCCTCGGCACGACGCAACAACTCTTCCACGCGCTTGGCATCCAATTCGATGATCTCCGGAGTTTTCCGTGCCATGATACGGCCGAGTGGTCCGGGTCAAAAACATCAATTGAGCGCGTTTGCCGAGCCAGCGCCCTGACTCGTCGTGCTCTTAGCAAGGAACTCGCGGAAAACGCAAGAGGAGTATGGCCGCGCGGAAGGGACGAAAGATGGCGCGAATGTCAGGTCCGCGGCCCCACCGGACGCCAATCGGGCGCCGCACAGGTCGCCGTGGGATTGCCTGCCGAAAACAGAACCTGCAACTGGTGTGCGGCCAGCGCCTGGCTCACGCCCGCTGGGCTGGTCGGCCACCAGCGGAACCGCCCCTCGGAAAGCCGCTTGTGGCACAGCCAAAAACCCTGACCGTCGTACACCAGCGCCTTGATCGCCGTGGCCCGCCGATTGCGAAATACGAAGAGCGTGCCGCTAAAGGCGTCTTGCTCGAACGCCTCCTTGCACAACCCAACGAGCCCATCAATCCCCTTGCGGAAGTCGACCGGCGCGACGGCGACCAGGATCTTCATCTGCGGCGTGATCTGCAGCATTACTCGACCTTCCAGAAGCTGCGCCCCAGAGCCACCACGTCAAGCGCGTCGTGTCCTTTCCCACGAATGCGCATTCTGGCCCCGGCAGGGTTCTCGAAGTCGATGAACCACTCACGCAGCCCGCTAGCACAGGGAGCGCTCAACTCGACAAATGCGGGCCCGTTCTCCGCGGGTCGCGCGCCGGAGGCGGCGGCTGTCCGCTCAAGGCGTCTCTTCAGCAAATAGTAGTCCAGGCGCAGCGCGGAAGCTGTCGGGTGCAGCCCGTAAGTCGCGGCCAACTTCACCGCCGATGCCCACAGCTGTTCGGGAATCCGCGTTCCGGGCTTTCGCGTCCGACGCCACTCGGTGAATCGCCGCTCGGCGCCAGCTAACTCTGAGGGAAGCTTGACGCTCTTCTTCGCACGCATGTTGCTGTCCTCCGGATCGGGAACCAAGAACACAGCAACGATAGCAGCTCAGCTAAAAAGATTCATACAGGCTTGCCGAAAGGACACAACGGATGTTCCGCTCTTCCATGCCGAACGCGACCTGGCTTTAGCCGCCCGCGTGGCGTGGAGACAGTATTTACACCTTATTCGAATGAGATCGTTACTTTCTCAAGCACAGCCGGCTCGGTGCCGGCGGGCAAGTCGAAGTCGGCGCGAAACTGAATCCAAGAGTGTCCTGGCGGCGTGGACAGTGCTGCACCAGAATGGAAATAGAAAGAGCCGGGTCCTTCGGGGCCGCTCCAAACTGTGCGTTGCAGATCAGCCTGATTTGCCGCAGTGCGAAGCTGAAATCTGATCTTTGAACCGTATGGCGTTTGGGCCCTCCAATCGATGCGATCGCCGCGCTTGTTGCCGTCTTCGTGTT
>JAUYJB010000126.1 GCA_030688605.1 Hyphomicrobiales bacterium | reverse complement strand
TGCGCCTCTTCCATCACCCGGTGGTTGAATTCCAGCCAGGAAAGCTCGCGGTTGATGAAGCGCGACGGCCCGAAGCTTTGCGGCGGCTTGTGGGTGCCGGCAGACGCGGTCTTGATCTCGGCCGGCGCGGCGCGCGCGCGGCTCCGTCCATTCTTGTGCGCTGGCACCTCAAACGTGTCCATCGGCTTCTCGCCACCCCTTGTGAGTTCCAGCGTGAAGTGCAACGCCACGGCTGCCTTCCTCCATAGCCACACTGGTAAAAAAGGACGCCGGCCGCGGCGGGCCGGGCCGGCGCCAGAGGTCGCGAGAGTCCGGTCTATCCTCCGCGCACCGGCGCCAGAACCTGTGCAAACAGCTCGTTGTCGGCGCTGTCCATCAGGCGTACCGTCATTTCCTCACTGCCGCCGTCGATCTCGACCAGGCCAAAAAACTGCAAACCTTCGCTTGGCGGCAGATTAGATTCGCCCTCGGGCGGGGCTTTGACGAATTTCACCTCCGGTCCGAAGGTCATATCGAGGTCGTTCGGGCCGAAGGTGCCGGCGTGCAGCGGTCCGGTCACGAACTCCCAGAAGGGCCTGAAATCCTGAAACGCGGCCTTGTCCGGGCTGTAGTGGTGAGCCGCGGCGTAGTGCACGTCGGCGGTGAGCCAGACGACATTGTCTATGTCGGCCCGATCGATGAAGCGAAGGAGGTCGGCGATCTCGCGCTCCCGTCCGAGCGGATCGCCGCCGATCGAGTTGGCAACGGCCTCGAAGCGCGTATCACCGTCGCGCACCACGAGGCCGATCGGCATGTCGCAGGCGATCACCTTCCAGGTGGCCCTTGAATTGGTCAGCGCACGTTTCAGCCAGCGCACCTGACCGCCGCCAAGGATCTCCGTCTCCGGTCCGCCGCCGTTCTGGTCGTTGGCCGTGTTCGGACCGCGATAGGAGCGCAGATCGAGAATGAAAACGTCGAGCAGCGGCCCATAGCCGATCTTGCGATAGACCCGGCCCGGTTCCGCCGGCATGTAGCGGATCGGCGTCATCTCGTGGAACGCGCGCGCGGCGCGGGCCGACAGAAGCGGTACGGATTTGACGGTGTAGCGTTCGTCCTCGGACAGGTTCTTCGACGGCGACCAATTATTTACGACCTCATGGTCGTCCCATTGAAAGAAGGTGGGCACGGCGGCGTTGAAGGCGCGGACGTGCTCGTCAAGCATGTTGTATTTCCACTGGCCGCGGAACTCGTCGAGTGTTTCTGCGACCTTGGCCTTCTCGGGAACCATGAGGTTCTTCCAAACGCCGCCGCCCTTGATCTCGACCGTCTCCTTCAGGGGTCCGTCGGCATAGATCGTGTCGCCGGAATGGATGAAGAAATCCGGCTCGTGCGCCGCCATGGTGGCATATGTCTTCATGCCTCCCTTGGCCTCGTCGATGCCCCAGCCCTGGCCCGCCGTGTCGCCCGACCAAACGAACTTGACCGAGCGGCGGGAAGCGGGCGCTGTGCGGAAATGACCGGTCACCGGCTCCGACGTGGCTGCGAGGTCGTCGAGGTCGACGAAGGAAATGCGGTAGAAGATTTCCTGGTCGGAAGGCAGATCGACCAAGAGGCGCTTTACCGCGAAATCGGTTTCCGGCAGCGCATCGAGCGGCGCCAGCCGCCGCGCGTGTTTGAAGCTTTCCTCGGTCGCAATCTCGAACATCGCACGCGAGGGCCTGTCGGCGCGCGCCCAGATCATGCCGGAATTCGCATCCACGTCGCCGGACTGCACGCCATGCGTGAGCATGGGCCGCGCCTGGGCGCGGCTGATCGCAAGGACGAACAGGCCGGGAGTGGCCAGCGCGAGGCCGGAAGCGGCGGAGGAAGCGAGAAATCGGCGGCGTGTAATGTTCAGAGACATGTCCGTGGCTCCTGTTGACCGGATGACGACCAAACCTGAACCACGGCCATGACATGCCGATGAAGCTTTTTTGTCGGTTCGTTGACACCAGAGATGGTCCGAGTTCCGACCTCTACCTCCGGCACAGGGAGGCGAGCAGATCGGAGAGCTTGCCGGCACCATCCTGGGGTGCGCCGGTATTTTCTATCACATAGGACGCCGGTACCTCGGGCACCGCCAAGCCAGCGCGCTCCAACCGAGAATCAAGGCACACGCCGTTCTCCCGGCCACGAGCCGCGAGCCTCTCGGCGAGGATGTCCTGCGGTGCTGTCACCAAGACCACAACGACGCGGCGGTATTTCTCCACGATGGCCGGAACGACGGTGCGCGAGACATTGACCACGATGACATCGCCGGCTCCGAACCAGGTCTCGGTCACCGCCGGCACGCCGTACCAAAGCCCGTTGGCGGACCAGAAGAAGGAAAAGGCACCGCGCCGGACCCCGTCCGTGAATTCTTGCGCGCTGAGCGTGTCGTGGTCCTCGATGCTCGGATTGGCTTGGCGGGTGACCTGGCGGCGCACGAAATGAAGCTTGGGCATATGGCCAATCCAATCGCGGGCGATGCGCAGCAGCGTATCCTTGCCGGCGCCGCTGGGGCCGGCGACCAGAACGAACACGCCAGTGCCCCGCGCCGACGGCGTAGTTCGCACGCTTGCGACGATATCACGGACCCGCACCGAGGTCTCTGCAAGGCTCGGCGGACGGGAAATGGAAGTGGCGTCACTCATCCTGACTTGCGGACCTCCGGGCGGAGCGCCCGGACTACGCACGCGCGCAGACTGGAAAGCCGCAGCACCGGCGCTCGGGGGTCTTTCGCCAGATCGTCCCAACGCCTAAGCTGCACCGCCGGTTCCCAATGCGGATTGTCGCGGAGCGCGTGTGCCTCGTCGGCGGTGAAAGGCCCGCCCTGAACCATCAGCGAGGCGACCGAAGCGGGTGATAGCGTCGACAAATAGTCCTGATCCACCGCACACAGATAGCGCTTGGCGGCGACATGAAGCCTGATCGGCTCCGTGACGTCGGGGCCGAAGAGAGGCGCCAGAAACCGCGCGGCGGTCTCCTCGTGTCGCATGTCGAGACCACGTTCGGCTGCTCCTTCGTCTTTGGAAATGAGATGCCCATAGTCGTGCAGCAGCGCCGCGGCGACGAGCGCGTCGGAAGCGCCGGCATGGATGGCGAGCGTGGCGCACTGCAGCGCATGCTGAAGCTGGGTAACGGCCTCGCCGCCATACATGTCCCTCCCGCGCTGGCCGAGCGTGTCGAACACCGCATCGATGCCGGTCCCGGAGGTCAAGCCACCCGCCTTCCGGCGCGCCAGACCGCCTTCACTACGGGAACATCGCCGTCGAACCCGACGCGCACCAGATCGGCGCGCTTTTCCACCGCGATCTGGCCGCGGTCGCCAAGACCCACGGCCGCCGCCGGGTTGCGGGTGACCAGCGCAAGCGACTCTGGCAGCGACAGGCCGGGCACGCGCTGGGGCAGGGAAAAGGCGGCATGGAGCAGGCTGAACGGCACATAATCCGACGACAGGATGTCGAGCCATCCCCGGCCGGCCAACTCGCAGGCCGAGACATTGCCGGAATGAGAGCCTCCGCGCACCACGTTGGGGGCGCCCATCAGGACGTCGAGGCCGCTCGCGCGCGCGGTGCGCGCCGCCTGCAGAGTAGTCGGGAACTCGCAGATGGCGGCGCCGTCCTGGACGGCCTCCCGGACGTGGTCCTCGGTCGCGTCGTCGTGGCTGGCGAGCGGGATGCCGACCTGCCGGCAGATGTCCACGATCTCGCGGCGATGTGCGCGGGCATAGGTGTGGTGCGCAGCCGTACGCTCGGCCATGAACCGCTCCAGATCCGCGTCCGACATGCCGGTCTTGCCCTGGTAGTACTGCTTGTACTTGTCGAGGCGGACGAACTGGCGCTGGCCGGGCGTGTGATCCATCACCGAGACGAGCCTGAGATGCGGGTTGCCGACGAACGCGGTCAAGCTGTCGACCACGTCTTCCGCCGACACCTCGCAGCGCAGATGGACGAAATGCTCGGCGCGCAGGCGGCCCTCCGCGTGGCCGGTGCGGATCGCCTCGGCGAGGACGCCCATATTGCCGCCAAGCCCCTTTTCGTCGATGTCCATGCCGGCGCGCAGCGCGTCGAATACGGTCGTGATGCCCGACGTGGCGATCTGCGCGTCGTGCGCCTGAAGCGCGGCCATGGGGTTCCAGCAAACGCCGGGCCGCGGCGCATAATGGCTTTCCAGATGATCGGTGTGCAGCTCGATGAGGCCGGGAATGAGATAATCGGCTTCGAGATCTTCCCCGACGCGCGATGGGCCCTCGTCGATCGCCGCCACGCTCGCGCCCCTGACGGCGATCCCGCCAGTGATCACCCGGTCCGGAAGCACCAGCCGGGCATTCGTCATGGCCATTTCGCCTGCGCTCATGCGCAGCGCTCCATCTCTGCGTCGGCCGGCGCCGGAACGGCGCCATGGGCACCCAAGCGCGCGCTGAACCGGACCCGAAAGTTTCCGCCTTCGCCCTGTTCGACGAACAGGTGGAGACGGTCGATGACGAGCGGGTGGGAGACGACCGGGGCGAACAGATTTTCGAGCGCGCGATAGACGACAGCCCGCTCCGCCTTCGCCACGGGACCGGTCAGGCTCATGTGAAACCGGAACGCGTCGAACACGTAAGGGTAGCCCCAGGTCCGCAACAAGTCCTGCTGGTGCGGCGTCAGCCCGGCGGCCCTGTAGCCAGCGAATTCCTCTTCGTTGAGCTCCGCACGAAATGGATCCAGCGCCTCAACCACATAGGCGGCGAGCCGATCAGTGTCCGGTGTCGGCGCCACCGGGGTCAGCGCGAAGAAGTCGCCGAGCTGGTTCACACGAAGCGAAGGAACGACGACCGGCGCGAATTCGCTCGCCAGCGAGGTCAGAGCGGCGATGAGATCGTAGTCCTGCACGCCCCGCTGCAGACGGAACGGCGCCTTCAAGGTGGCATGAAACCCATATCGCCGCGGCTGGGCCGTCAGCGCCGAGACGAGGTTCGGCGCGAGTGCGACGGGCTCCGGATGGGGGAGAGGCGCGTCCGCAAAGGCATCCCGGCCAAGCCAGCGCGCGGCGAGCCGCGTCAGCGGGTCGTTGGCGGGCGGGGTGACATAGATCGCGTAGCGCATCGGCGGCCTCAAATGACGAGCTTGCGCAGTTGCTGCGAGATGATGTCGACGATCGAGACCGTGGCCACGACGATCAGCATGATCGCGGCGGTTTCGGCGTAGTAGAAACCGCGGATCGACTCGAACAGGATTTGGCCGATACCGCCCGCCCCGACGAGTCCGAGGACGGTCGCCGAGCGCACATTGGTCTCCAGACGGTAGAGCGAATAGGAGATCCACAGCGGCAGCACCTGTGGCACCACCCCGTAGACGATCTCTTGGATGCGGGTCGCGCCGGTCGCGCGAATACCTTCCACGGGGCGTGGATCGACCGCCTCCACCGCTTCGGAGAACAGTTTCGCGACGATGCCCATATTGTGCACGAAAAGCGCCATGACGCCGGCGAAGGGTCCGAGGCCGACGGCGACGACGAACAGCACCGCGAACACCAGTTCGTTGATGGCGCGCGCCGCATCCATCAGCCGGCGCACCGGCTGAACGATCCAGACCGGCGCGATATTGTTGGACGACAGCAGCGCGAACGGGATGCCGAACACGATCGCGAGCACGGTCCCCCAGATCGCGATCTGGACCGTCAGAATCATTTCCGCAACATAGAGATCCCAATCGTGAAAGTTGGGACGGAAGAAGCCCTTGGCGTATTCCGCCATGTTGGCGGCATCGGTAAAAAGATATGCAGCGCGGGAGATTTCGGCCGGGCCGAAGCCCCACGCTAGCACCGATCCCAGGGCAAGCCATCCCAGATACCAATAAGCCCGCTCGCCGAAGCTCGGTCGCGGTATCGCGATCGGAACGGACTTTGTCATTGGGTTGTTCATGTCGGAATCGGATCCGTTCCGGTTGCTGAGGCTGAAGGGAAACAGGGGGCGGCGATACCCTTGACGCCACGCTTCGCCGCCCCGTTCACTTGACAGCTCAGGACTCGGGAACTTCGTCCATGAGCGCTTGGTAGTGGGCCTTGCTCGCTTCCAGCTCCTTGAGCTGGGCGTCCCTTTCCTCTTTACTAAACTTGTCGTCGTACCGGATCTTGGCCATCTGCTTGGTGATCTCCAGCACGCGGATCGGGTAGAGCTGCGCATCCGAGGACGGCTTGAACGGCGCCCATTGCAGGCTCGCGAGAATCGTGCGGGCCGCCTTGACCTCCTCAAGCGTACCCAGCCGCCCATAGGTCATGATGAAGGTGTAGATCTTGGCCTTGGTCTCCGGGTCCAGGTCCTTGCGCCAGACCAGCGGATCGGACGGGATCAGCGGCGAGCGCCAGATCTCCTTGATCTTCTGCACCGCCTGCGGGTTGGTCTTCATCAGCCGGCGGTAGTTTTCGGTATTGTTGGTCGCCACGTCGACTTGGCCGTTGGCGACGGCGAGCAGGTTGGTCTCGTGATTGGCGTTGCGCACCGTCCGAAAGCAGGATTTCGGATCGACGCCGCGCTGGGCGAAGATGAACGTGGTGGGTACCAGGAAGCCGGAGGTCGAGTTTGGATCGCCGATACCGAAGTCGAGCGACTTGTCGCACGTCAGCACGTCTTCGAGCCTGTTCAGCTTGTCGTTTGTAGCCTGGGTGATGAGGATCGACCAGTAGCCGGGGTTGCCCTCGGCGTCGACGGATTGTGCGAACACCTCGCCGCCAGCGCGGTCGACCGCCTCCATGCCCGACTTGTTGCCGAACCAGGCGAAATGGACCTTGCCGAAACGCATGCCTTCGATGACGCCGGCATAGTCAGACGCGAAGAAGGCGTTTACCTTCAGTCCGGTCTGTTCCGCCATGGCGTCCAGGAAGGGTTGCCAGATGGTGCTCAGGTTCTTGGTCGATTCAGTCGAGATGATGCCGAAATTGATCTCGGTTGTCTGGGCCGCCGCCGCGGTCGTCGATAGGGCGACCGTACCGATGGCCAGGGCTCTTGCTAAAGTGTTCATGGAGTGACCTCTTCCTTGTGGTGCATAAGCTGGTGTCGTGAACTCACACGCCCACGAGCGCCGGCTGCGGGGCCGGACGCGCGGGGCGATACTTTGGCGGCGCCCACGCCGGGGCGTCGGGCAGGATCAGTTCCTCGCTCGCCTCGCCGTAGATGTCGCGCAGGAAATCGAGGGTCAGCGCCGCGCTCGGCCCGTCATAGGCGACGCTGCCGTCCCGCAGCGCGACGGTGCGCGAGCAATAGCGGCGCGCATACTCGACCTGATGCAGCGATACCAGGACGGTGATTCCGTCCTCCTGGTTAATCCGCGCGAGCGTCTCCATCACGCTCTTGGCGGATGCCGGATCGAGCGAGGCAATCGGCTCGTCGGCGAGCAGGACCTTCGCTTCCTGCACCAGGGCGCGCGAAATGGCCGCGCGTTGCTGCTGGCCGCCGGACAGGGTCGAGGCGCGCTGCCGCGCCGTCTCATGGATTCCGACGCGGGCGAGCGCGTGCATGGCGGCGAGCTTTTCCGCCCGCGTGAACAGGCCAAGCGTACCGCGGAACGCCGGGATGCGGCCGAGCAGCCCGACGAGCACATTGGTCAGTACCGGCAGCCGGTCGACCAGATTGAATTGCTGAAAGACGACGCTGATGTCGCGGCGCAGCGCCGTGGCGTTGCGTACCAGGCGGCCGCCCTGCTGCATGCAGCAGCCATCGACCTCTATCCGCCCCCGGTCGATCCCATCGCCGTTCAGCAGGCCGGCGATCAGCCTGATCAGCGTCGACTTGCCGGAGCCCGAGGCGCCGATCAGCGCCACCATCTCTCCGGGAGCGATGTCGAGCGAAACCTCGTGCAGGGCGGCCTTGCGACGCCCGAAGGTTTTGCTCATGTTGCGGACGGTGATTGAAGACATGACAGCGCTCCTCTTTCTTGAGGCCCTGGATAGCAAGCCTTTGTAACGGCCCGTTGTCGGTTCGATGACGGGCCCATGACAGTGACGGGTACGCTGTCAGGCCGCGCCGTGCGCGAACGCGGCGATGTCGATCTGGCGGTCGGCAATGTCGGCGCGGACGCTCTCGTCGTGGAAGATGCCGAGCAGGGCGACGCCTTGCGCCTTCTTCTCCCGTATCAGATCGACGACGGCGGCTCGGTTCTCCGCATCGAGCGAGGCAGTCGGTTCATCAAGAAGCAGGAGAGAATAGTCGGGGGCAAAGCCGCGGGCGATGTTGACACGCTGTTGTTCGCCGCCGGAAAAGGTCGCCGGCGGCAAGGTCCACAGCCGCTCCGGCAGATTGAGGCGGTGAAGCAGCCGCCGCGCGCGCTCAAGCGCCTCGCCTTTTTCCACACCCTGGGCGATCACCGGCTCGGCGATCAGGTCGAGCGTTGCCACCCGCGGGATCACGCGCAGGAACTGGCTCACATAGCCGATGCTGTGCCGGCGCAGATCGATCATGGTGCGCGGACTGGCGCCCGCAAGATCGACGATGCGGTCGCCATCGCGCAGCACGATGCGCCCTTCCGCGCAGCGATAGTTCCCGTAGACCATCTTCAGGAGCGAGCTCTTGCCGCTCCCGGAGGGGCCGGCGAGCACCACGCATTGTCCCTCTCCGACGGTGAGATCGACACCGCTCACCACCGGCAGCCGGGCGCCGTTCTGCAGGTGCAGGGTGAAACTCTTCGACACGCCCGTCAGGGAAAGGACGGCTTGCATGATCACACCTGCAGGACCGAGGAGACCAGCAGCTGCGTATAGGGCTGCTGCGGGTCGTCGAGCACCTGGTCGCTCAGCCCCGTCTCGACGACGGAGCCCGCACGCATGACTAGGATCCGATGCGATAAGAGCCGCGCCACGGCGAGATCGTGGGTGACGATGATGGCCGCCAGGCCGAGATCGGCGACGAGCCCGCGCAGCAGATCGAGCAGCCGCGCCTGCACCGACACGTCGAGTCCGCCGGTCGGCTCGTCCATGAAGACGAGGCGCGGCCGCGTGACCAGGTTGCGCGCGATCTGCAGCCTTTGCCGCATGCCGCCGGAAAAGGCGCCTGGACTCTCGTCTATGCGTTCCGGGGCGAGGTCGACGCGCGCGAGCCAATCCGCCGCCTCGGCCCGGATCTCGCCATAGTGGCGGGCGCCGACCGCCATCAGCCGCTCGCCGATATTGGCGCCGGCCGATACGCTCATGCGCAGGCCCTCGGCCGGGTTCTGATGCACGAAGCCCCAGTCGGTGCGGGCGACGAAACGCCGCTCCGCCTCGCCGAGCTGGAACAGGTCGCGCATCTGATGGTCGCGCATCCGGTACTCGACTATGCCAGAGGTCGGTGTGAGCTGTGCCGACAGACAGGCGATGAGCGTCGTTTTGCCGGAGCCGGATTCGCCGACCATGGCGAGCACTTCCCCCGGCCAGATTTCCAGAGAGACATCGCGGCAGCCGACCTGCGCGGCGTAATATTTCGTCACGTTGCGGGCACAAAGAAGGGGGCCGTCCGCTCTCACGCCGTTTCTCCGGGTTCCTCGAACGACAGAAGGAAGCTGTAGCCATGGCGCTGAAAGCCGAGCCGCTCGAAAAAGGCGTACGCCCGCTTGCGCTTCACGTCGGCGGAAAGAGCGAGTTTGTAGCAGCCCCGGTCACGGCAGGTGCGGGCGGCGAAGCGCATCATCGCGGTGCCGATCCCCTCGTCCTGGAAGCCGGGATTCACGACGACATGCTCGACGACGCCCGAGGGCGCGCCGAAATGGCCGAGATTGTCCATGATGAGAAGCGCGAAGGAGCCGACCGCCGTGCCGTCCTGCTCGGCGACGTAGAGGGTGTAGTCGGGATAAGCCGAAAAGCGCTCGAATATCCTGGCCGCCTCCTCGGGACCGAGAACCTCCCCATCGTCGATGTCGGGCTGCGCGTAGAGCGCCAGAACCGCGGCTAGGTCGGCACGCAGCGCTGGGCGGATCGAAAGCTTGCTCACCGCTTTGCCTCCTCCGCCGCGCGCCTCGTCTCGCAATGATCGGAATCGGAACAGACGAACATCCGCCGCCCGGCATCGTCCAGCACCACCTCGTCGAAATACACGTCGCGGGTGCCGCACAGCCCGCAGGCCGTCTTCCCCCAGGTTTGGATTTCGAAAGGATGGTCCTCGAAGTCGAGGCTCTTCACGTCGGTCCAGGGCGGGATCGCGTAGATGCGCTTTTCACGGCCCGCGCCGAATAGCTGCAGCGCCTTCATGCGGTGCATCTTCGGATTGTCGAACTTCGGGATCGGCGAGGGGTCGGTCACATAGCGTCCGTTCACCAGCACCGGATAGGCATAGGTCGTGGCGATATGGCCGTGATGGGCAATGTCCTCGTAGAGCTTGACATGCATCAGCCCGTATTCTGTGAGCGCGTGCATCTTGCGCGTCTCGGTCTCGCGCGGCTCGAGAAAGCGCAGAGGCTCCGGGATCGGCACCTGGAACACCAGGATCTGATGTTCGGAGAGGGGGTGTTCGGGAATCCGGTGCCGCGTCTGGATGACCGTGGCGGCGGCCGTCTTCGTGGTCGTCCTGACGCCCGCCGTCTTCTCGAAAAAGCCGCGGATGGCCACCGCGTTGGTGGTGTCGTCCGAGCCCTGGTCAATGACCTTTAAAACATCGTCCGGCCCGAGGATAGACGCCGTGACCTGGACCCCGCCGGTGCCCCAGCCATAGGGCATCGGCATTTCGCGGCTCGCGAAGGGGACCTGGTAGCCGGGAATGGCGATGCCCTTGAGGATGGCGCGGCGGATCATGCGCTTGGTCTGTTCGTCGAGATAGGCGAAATTGTAGGCAGTCTCGGGTATCGCGCTCATTCCGCCGCCTCCCGATGCGCCGCATCATCGCCGGCATGCCGCTGCTTGATCTCGCGGCGCAGCTTGCGGAGAAGCTCCAGCTCCGCCTGGAAGTCGACATAGTGCGGCAGCTTCAGATGCTCGACGAAGCCGGTCGCCTGGATATTGTCGGAATGCGAGAGCACGAACTCCTCGTCCTGCGCCGGCGCGGTCTGTTCCTCGCCAAGCTCGCGCCAGCGAAGCGCGCGATCGACCAGCGCCATGGCCATGGCCTTGCGCTCGCAATGACCGAACGAGAGGCCGTAGCCGCGGGTGAACTGCGGCAACATTTCACTCGATCCCTTGAACTGATTGATCATCTGGCACTCGGTGACGGTGACGCGGCCGAGCGGGACGGCGAACCCGAGTTCCTCGGCGTTGAGCTCGACCTCGACCTCGCCGAGGCGGATTTCGCCGGCGAAGGGATGGCTGCGCGCATAGCCGCGCTGGGTCGAATAGCCGAGCGCCAGCAGGAACCCTTCATCGCCGCGCGCGAGGGTTTGCAGCCGCACGTCGCGATCGGCCGGAAAGGCGAGTGGCTCGCGGGTCAGGTCGCCGATGGCTGCTTCGTCCGCCGGTGGGTCGTCGCTTTCGATCAGACTCTCGTCGCCGAGAAGAGCAGCGACGCGCGGCACGGCGCCCGCCTCCGGCTCCGCCGCTTCCGGGGCGTCGGGCGCCGTCTCCGCCGCCAGGGCGAAGTCGAGAAGCCGATGCGTATAGTCGAATGTCGGCCCCAGAAGCTGACCGCCCGGCAGGTCCTTGAAGGTCGCGGAAATGCGCCGGCGGATGAGCATGTCTGCTGTGTTCAACGGCTCCGAATAGCCGAAACGCGGCAGGGTCGTGCGATAGGCGCGGATGAGGAAGATCGCCTCGATGAGGTCGCCGCGCGCCTGCTTGACCGCGAGCGCCGCTAGGCCGCGGTCATAGAGGGAGCCTTCGCTCATGACCCGGTCGACAGCGAGTGACAATTGCCCCTCAATCTGCTTGATCGAGAGTTCGGCGACTGCCGGGTCCCCGCGCCGCTCACGAGCGAGCAGGCGGTGGGCGTTGCGGATCGCCCTTTCTCCGCCCTTTGCCGCCACATACATGGGCTCATCCCTCCGGCATCTCGATGCGGGTCGAGCGCGGCAGGGCGGCAAAGGCGCGAGGCGCGGCGAAGACGAGATCGACGCCGCGCGGAAACTGCATATGATTGAGGCGCGCCTCGTGCCAGAACGCTTCCGGCATCGGCAGGAAGTTGAGCGGCCGTTGATCGGGTATGCCGGGTCCCGTCAGCACCGCCCCTGCGACATGGGACACCCGGCCGACTTGCAGCACCAGGGTCGCGCTGCGGTCGGGATATTCCGGCGAGCCCTGGGCGAAAACCGACAAGGGCGGCATTTGGGCGGGATCGGCGATCAGCGCGAAGGCCGCCCGTGCCAGCTCGGCGACGATCGGCGCGCCGGTGTAGAAGCGCAGATAGTCGGCGACGGCAGAGCACTTCGTGAGCGGGTGATCGATCCAAATCGGCGTCTCATGGTCGCAAAGCGTCAACGCCACCGCCGCCGCCGAGGCGCTGAGCGGCTCAGGCGGCGCGCACAGGGCCGGGAGAGGCTCGATCGAGCCCGGCCGGGCCATCGCCATCATCACCTTGCGGAACACCGCCTGCGCATCGAACACCGGCTCTGAGAACACCGGACCTGGCCGCATTGCCGCGACGGTCATTCCGACTCTCCGCGAACCAGGGTGAAGAAATCGACGCGCGTCGCGGCGGTGCGCGCCCGCGTCTTCGCGTCCTCCTGCTGCTGCGCTTCGCGCAGCGGCGCAAAGACGTGCTGCTCCACGGTCTCACGCCGCGCTCCCTGCCAAAGCGCATCGAACAGTGCGGCAATCTCCGCCTTCCTGGCGTCGCGGCCGAGCACATAGGCAAATCCGGTCTCGCCGCTGCCAAGGCGCACGGCACAGCGCGTGACCGTGACCTCGCCGAGATTGAAAGGCGCTCCGGCACCGCCGATCCGCCCGCGCACCATGACCAACCCGGTCTCGGGACGCCGCATCCAGCGCCAGTCGGGCTTGTCTGCCCAGGCCTCCCAGGCGGCAATCAAGTCCCGCGCGTCCGCACGGGCAAACGCCGCCATCGCCGCGCAGCGGGCACGGCCGGGTTTATTGGCGGCCGCCCCTTCGCCCACATACTCGATGTACTCTGTGGTGCATCTCGTCATGCCGTCCATGTCGCGCAGCCACCCTGTGCCTCCCGGTGAGTGACCGGATCGCTTCCAGTCGCCGACGTTATTTGCCCGGGCTGGATGACATGTTGATGACAGGCCGCTACTGGGCTGGCTGCGATCGGCAAACAAGTTTCCGGACGATGGCCGTTTGACTCGGATTGGCCTCGAAGTTGCCGGCACTGATCAGATCAGGAAGGAAACGCCCGTGCCGAGTCTTAAGAAGATGCTGCCCCAGAAGATCCTGCCCCCGAAGGCGGCGTCAAATGGTCCGGCACGTGTCTTCGAAATCGAGGCGGCAAGACCAGCGAAACGATAGCTAAAGAGAGAAGCACATCTTCGCACAACGGCGCTTTTCAGATGGTCTCGGTTGCAGGCCAAAGGGCCATCTTCGCCTTCCGCCTTCCGCTGTCAGCGATTGACACGCACCGGGGTGCGGATTGCCGGAGTTCTTTGCCCTCGGCTGGAAAAATGCTGGCGGATCAACGCGTTGAATTGTCATCAAATCATCACGCCAGTTTCATGAAAGCTTGATGTGGCTGCACTAGCGTCGCGGCGAAGGCGGGATCGCGCCAGTGAGGTTTGCCTCCGGTGTCAACCGCTGAATCTCGAGCAAACAAGGAGAGCGCACGTGACATCCAAAACCCTTTCCATTCTTGCAGCGGCAGCGATAGGCGCTGCCCTGTATGCGGCCCCGGCGGCGGCGCGCGACCAGATACGCATCGTCGGCTCCTCGACGGTATTCCCCTTCACCCAGGCCGTCGCCGAGGAGTTTGCCAACGCCACCGGCATGCCCGCGCCCGTGGTCGAATCGACCGGCACCGGCGGCGGCATGAAGATCTTCTGCCAGGGCGTCGGCGAGGATCAGCCTGACCTTACCGGCGCCTCGCGCGCGATGAAGGAGTCCGAGTACAAGGCTTGCATTGCGAACGGCGTCGAAAGCATCACCGAGGTCCAGATCGGCTTCGACGGAATTGCCTTCGCCCATTCGCGCGCTGGCGCCGATCTGGTCCTCACCAAGAAACAGCTCTTCCAGGCGCTGGCCGCCGAGGTCGAGGTCGACGGCAAGATTGTCCCCAACCCCTACAAGAAATGGAGCGACATCGACTCATCTCTGCCTGATACGACGATCACCGTTTTCGGCCCGCCGCCCACCTCCGGCACGCGCGATGCCTGGGTCGAGCTTGTCATGGATGAGGGTTGCAAAGAGTTCTCCGCGATCAAGAATCTCGACGGGGACCGCATGAAAGAGGTCTGTGCTCGCATGCGCCAGGACGGTCCCTTCATCGAGGCCGGCGAGAACGACAACCTCATCGTGCAGCGGCTCGAGGCCGACAGGAACGCCTTCGGCATCTTCGGCTTTTCATTCCTCTATGAGAACGAGGACAAGCTGAACGGCGTCGAGATCGATGGTGTGGCACCGAGCATCGACACCATCGCCGACAGTTCCTACCCGATATCGCGCCCGCTGTTCTTCTACATCAAGAACGCGCATCGCGGCGTCATTCCCGGCCTGGAGGAGTTCGTCACCGAGTATGTTTCCGAGACATCGATGGGCGACGGCGGCTATCTCACCGAGCGGGGTCTCATTCCGCTCTCCGCCGAGAAGCGCGAGGCCATTCGCGCAGCGGTGAAGAACGGCAAGCATCTCTCGCGTTTCGGTAGCTAACCAATACGCATCGGGGCCGCGGCATATGTTCGCGCCGCGGCCCTTCCCACTTTTTCCAGCGGGCGGAAAATCGTGACCGGCTACGTATTTCTGTTCATCCTGGCGATGTCTGCGGCCGCCTTTTTCGTCGGTCGGATGACCGCTGCCGGATTCGCCGCGCAAGACGGCGTCAGGCCACATTCACGCCCGCTCTATCATGGCGCCTTCGTCGCGGTTTGGGTCGGCGTACCGGCGCTGGTTCTCGTGCTGGTCTGGCTGCTGCTTCAGCCGACGGTCATCGACGCGTTCCTGATCGCGAGCCTCCCCCCCGACCTGACCGCCGGAACGACGGCGGCCCAGCGCACCCTCATCCTGAGCGAGATCAAGAATGTCGCCGCCGGCCGCATGTTCACCGAGCCGCGCGATGCCGTGCGGCAAGCCGCCGCGAGCTACAACGCCTGGGCCGAGATCGCGCGCTGGGCGATGGTCGCTGCCGTCGCGGCGCTGATGATCGCGGTGCTCATTGTGGCGCGGGCGCGCCTGTCGCCTCGTTTCCGGGCACGCAACAATTTCGAGCGGTTCATGACAGTTCTGATGATCTCCTGCTCCGTCGTGGCCATCATCACGACGGTGGGCATCGTCGTCTCCTTGCTGTTCGAGGCGTATCGCTTCTTCGAGCGTGTGCCGCTGAGCGAGTTCCTGTTCGGCCTGAACTGGGAGCCGCAGATCCCGCTGCGCGCCGATCAGGTTGCCGGATTGGGCGCTTTCGGCGCAATCCCCGTCTTCACCGGCACGCTGCTGATCGCTGCCATCGCCATGCTGGTGGCGACTCCCATCGGTCTTTATTCGGCGATATATCTGGTCGAATATGCCGACGAACGGCTCCGCGCGGTGGTCAAGCCGCTGCTGGAGATTCTCGCCGGTATTCCGACCGTCGTCTACGGCTTCTTCGCCGTGCTGATCGTCGCGCCTTCGGTACGCGAGTTCGGCTCCATTTTCGGCGTTGTCGTCGCGCCCAACAGCGCGATCGCCGCAGGCGGAGTCATGGGCATCATGCTGATCCCGTTCGTATCCTCGCTTTCCGACGACGCCTTGCAGGCTGTGCCGGCGGCAATGCGCGACGGCTCGCTGGCGGTGGGCGCCACGCGCGCTGAGACGATGATGAAGGTCATGCTGCCAGCAGCCCTTCCAGGAATCATGGGGGGAATCCTGCTCGCGGTCAGCCGTGCCATCGGCGAGACGATGATTGTCGTCATGGCTGCCGGGCTGATCGCCACGCTGACGATCAATCCTCTGGAAAGCGTGACCACGGTCACTGTCCAGATCGTCACGCTGCTCATCGGCGATACCGAGTTCGACAATCCGAAGACGCTCGCCGCCTTCGCGCTGGGTCTGATGCTGTTCATCATCACCCTCGGTCTCAACGTGCTGGCGCTGCGCATCGTGCAGAAGTACCGGGAGAAGTACGAATGACCGACGCGGCAGCCGCGGCGCAACCGCACATCATGGGGGAGGCGGCGAAACGCCGCCGCAAGCGCCGCTACAGGGCCGAACGCCGCCTCCGCCTGATGGGGCTCGGCGCGGTCCTCTCCGCAATCTGCCTGCTTGGCGTTCTGGTCACCTCGATTACCCTGACCGGTTACCAGGCCTTCGTGCAGACCATGATTACGCTTGATGTGTTCATCGACCCCGAACTCGTGCAGGCGGACGATATTCGCGGCTCGAACTGGCGCAGGGTGTTCAACAATGCGCTCGATATGGAATTCCCGGATGTGGAGAGCCCCTCCGATAAGCGCAATCTCGCAAGTCTGTTCACGTCGAGCTCATCGCTGTTTGTGCGCGATCGTGTGTTGGCGGACCCGACTCTCATCGGCGAGACGATCACCGTAACGATAGCGGCCTCCGACCCGGTCGATCAGCTCAACAAGGGCACCGTCTCGCGCGATACGCCGGAGAGCCGGCGGCGCATCAGCGACCAGCAGATTGCCTGGTTCGACCGGCTGGTGGGGCAGGAACGCGTATCAACGCCCTTCAACTGGGGCCTGGTCTTCAACGCCGATAGCCGGTTCCCGGAGATTGCCGGCCTTGCCGGCGCGATTACCGGTTCCTTCTACGCTCTGCTTGTCTGCTTCCTCATCAGCTTTCCGTTGGGAATTGCGGCCGCCGTCTATCTGGAGGAGTTCGCGTCGAAAGTCCGCTGGACCGACCTGATCGAGGTCAACATCAACAATCTCGCGGCGGTGCCGTCGATCGTGTTCGGGTTGCTCGGCCTTGCCGTGTTCCTGAACTTTTTCGGCCTGCCGCGCTCCGCCCCGCTGGTCGGTGGGATGGTGCTGGCGCTGATGACGCTGCCGACCATCATCATCGCCACCCGCGCGGCGCTGAAATCGGTGCCGCCATCGATCCGCGAGGCGGCATTGGGCATCGGCGCGTCGCGGCATGAGACGGTCATGCAGCACGTGCTGCCGCTCGCCATGCCGGGCATCCTGACCGGGACCATCATCGGCCTTGCCCAAGCGCTGGGCGAGACGGCGCCGCTCTTGCTGATCGGCATGAACGCCTTCATCACCAGCCCGCCCGGCGGAGTCATGGAGCCGTCGACGGCACTGCCGACTCAGATCTTCATATGGGCGGACAGTCCGGAGAGAGGCTTTGTCGCGCGAACTTCTGCCGGCATTCTGGTGCTTCTGGGCTTTCTCGTCGCGATGAACACACTCGCCATCGTCCTTCGTCAGCGGCTCGGCCGGCGATGGTAGCGCAGAGCAAAGAGGTATGCCATGGATGCGATTCCGCACGTCGTTGCCGAAGTCACTCGCGAGGCCCCCGTGATGACGACGAACCAAGTGAAAATGAGCGGTGTCGACGTCAATGTGTTCTACGGCGACAAACAGGCGCTGTTCGACGTCAGCCTCGACATTCTGGAGAATATGGTCACGGCGCTGATCGGCCCTTCCGGCTGCGGCAAGTCCACCTTTATTCGCTGTCTCAACCGCATGAACGACGTCATCGAGAATTGCCGCGTGACCGGCGAGATCCGCCTCGACGACACGGACATCTATGTGCCCTCGCTCGACGTGGTCGAGCTCAGGGCCCGCGTCGGCATGGTCTTTCAAAAGCCCAATCCGTTCCCGAAAACCATCTTCGAGAATGTCGCCTACGGGCCGCGCATCCACGGTCTGGCGCGTTCCCGCACGGAGCTTGAGGAGATCGTGGTCAGGAGCCTGGAGAAGGCCAGCCTGTTCGAGGAGGTCAAGGATCGCCTCGACGAACCGGGGACGGGGCTCTCCGGCGGCCAGCAGCAGCGCCTGTGCATCGCCCGCGCCATCGCCGTCAACCCGGAGGTCATCCTGATGGACGAGCCCTGCTCGGCGCTTGATCCGATCGCGACCGCGCGCATCGAGGAGCTGATGGACGAGCTGCGGGCGAACTACACGATCGTGATCGTCACCCACAATATGCAGCAGGCGGCGCGCGTGTCGCAGAAGACGGCGTTCTTCCACCTCGGCAAACTCATCGAGCAGGGCGATAAGAACCAGATATTCACCGCGCCGCGGAACCAGCGCACGCAGGACTACATCACCGGCCGCTTCGGCTGAGCCCGATCGAGGAAATTGGCCATGACCCAGCATATCGTCCGCGCCTTCGAGGAAGAGCTGGTCTCCCTCGGCGAGAAGATCGCGCAGATGGGCGGCATCGTCGAAAAGCAGCTTGCCGAGGCCGTAAGCGCGCTCCACCGCCGCGATTCCGACTTGGCCCAGAAGGTCATCGCCGACGACAAGACCGCCGATGCCTATGAGCGGCAGATCGAGGAGCAGGCGATCCTGATGATCGTCCGCCGCCAGCCGATGGCGCTCGACCTGCGAGAGATCATGGCGGCGATCCGCATGTCGGCGGAGTTGGAGCGCATCGGCGACCTCGCCAAGAACATCGCCAAGCGGGTGCTGGCGATCGGCACCGAGGGACAGCCCAAGCGCCTGATCCGCGGCGTCGAGCATATGAGCCGGATCGCCATGCAACAGCTGAAGGACGTTCTCGACGCCTATTCCGAGCGCGACGCCGACAAGGCGGTGGCGGTATGGCGGCGCGACGAGGAGATCGATTCGATGTACACCTCGCTGTTCCGCGAGCTGCTCACCTACATGATGGAGGACCCGCGCAACATCACCGCCTGTACCCATCTGCTGTTCGCGGCGAAGAATGTCGAGCGCATCGGCGACCATGCCACCAACATCGCCGAGATGGTCCATTATCTGGTGCACGGCGAGGCCCTGACCGAC
>JAUYJB010000125.1 GCA_030688605.1 Hyphomicrobiales bacterium | reverse complement strand
TGCGCCTCTTCCATCACCCGGTGGTTGAATTCCAGCCAGGAAAGCTCGCGGTTGATGAAGCGCGACGGCCCGAAGCTTTGCGGCGGCTTGTGGGTGCCGGCAGACGCGGTCTTGATCTCGGCCGGCGCGGCGCGCGCGCGGGTCTGGCGCTTGCTGCTCTTCGCTTGTGGTACAGGCCGCGTATCCATCGGTTCCTCGCGTGGCATCATCCTGCCCGGCATTGTCGTAAATGTCGGCTGATAAAGATTTAATCGCTCCATGTGAGATTTGGAAGACGGCGGCAAGTCAGGCGCCACCTTCGCGGTCCCGGTCGGCGAGGACTTCGGCGGCAAGGCGGCGGGTGATACCGCGGCCTTCGGCGAGCGCCGCCTTGTCGAGCGCCGCGACGAGGCTTGCGGCGGCGGCGAGCGAGCGCTCCATGCGGGCGCAGATATAGTCGAGAACCGCGGCGTCGACGGCCAATTGCCGGTCCGAGAACAGCTTGACCAGGACCGCGCGCAGCAACAGATCGTCCGGGGCTCCGAGACGGGCGACGGGGGCTGCGCGCAGACGCGAGGCAAGATCGGCAAGACCGACGGGCCACGAGGCGGGCGCGCTGCGGCCGGTCAAGACGAGATGGCCGCCCTCGTCGCGCGCCATGTTGAGGGCGTGGAACAGTGTCTCCTCGTCGAAACCGCGGTCGGCGTCCTCGATCGCAAGCGCGCCGCCGCCGGCAAGCGCCTCCAGGTGCGCCGCCGTAAGCGCGTCGGCGAGCACGCACACAGCCTCCGCCCTCCGGCACCACACGGCGGCAAGATGCGTCTTACCCGAGCCCTCGGGTCCGATCATGGCGAGAACCGGATGCGGCCAATCCGGCCAGCGGTCGATCAGCGCCACCGCCTCGGCATTGGCCGGGGTGACGATGAAATCCTCGCGGCCGAGCGCTGGCCGGTAGGCGAGATCGAGGGTTAGCTGGCGCTCGGCGACGCCGCCGGTGGCGCTAAAGCGGTTTCTGGTCATCTTTGCCGTAGAGCGCGCTTGCCGCGTACCGTTTCAGCGCGAAGCGGGACAAGACCCCGACGGCGGCGGCCATCGGCACCGCCAGTAACAGCCCGACAAAGCCGAACAGATAGCCGAAGGCGAACAGCGCGAACATCAGCCAGACCGGGTGCAGGCCGACGCTCGAGCCGACGAGCTTGGGCTGGAGAATGTTACCCTCGAGGAATTGGCCGGCGGCGAAAATACCGACGACGACGGCGATCATCACCCAGTCGGGCCAGAACTGGACCAGGGCGACGCCGCCGGCGACGATAAGGCCGACGGTGCTGCCGACATAGGGGATGAAGCTGATGAGGCCCGCGCCGAGCCCGATCAGCAGGCCGAAATTGAGCCCGACCACGGTCAGGCCGATGGCGTAGAACAGGCCGAGCAGCAGGCAGACCGTGCCCTGGCCGCGGACGAAGCCGGCAACGGCCTGGTCGATGTCGCGGGCCAGCGCCCGGATCGTCTCGACCTGGGCGCGCGGCAGCCAGCCGTCGACATGGGCGACCATCCGGTCCCAGTCGAGCAGCATGTAGAAGGCGACGACCGGGGTGACGACGAACAGCGCCAGGAAGCTGACGAGCGCAACGCCGCGCGACAGGAGCGAGCCGGCGAGACCGCCGAGCCAGGTGGTCAACTTGGCGGCGAGATCCTCCAGCGGCTTGGGCACCTGCCCGCCTTCGAGCCCGAGCCACTGCACGAGCTTGCCGTCGCCGGCCTCGGAGACGAATTTCTGCAGCGTTGCGAGATAGTCGGGAACCCGCGAAGCGAAGCCCGCGAGCTGCTGCACCAGCACCGGCGCCAGGATGACAACAAACAGCACAAGGGCAAGCACGAAGAACAGAAGGATGATCACGGTTGCCCACAGCCGCGACAGGCCAAGCCGCTCGAGCCGGTCGGCGACGGGGTCGAGGAAATAGGCGATCGCCAGCCCGGCGACGAAGGGCAGCAGGATCTCGCGCAGCACATAGAGTACGACAACCAAGGCGAGGAATGCACCGAGCCAGAACAGGATCTGCCGCTGCAGGCTCATGGCCGCGACTTCTCCCGCACGGAAATGGGCGGCTTGGCGTCGCGGCGGGCATGCGGCTCGGCGGCAGGCTTGCGCACCGACGGCTCCTCGTATCGCGCCATGTGCTCGAGCCAGCCGATCAGATAGGCGGCGGCGGACGCTACGGTGAGCACGGCCACGGCGATAACCGTCAGCTGCCGCGATACCGTCAAATCGAGGCCGAAGCCGACATCGAGCAGAACCATCCCGGCGAGCACGATCTGCCCGGTGGTGTTGGCCTTACTGACGAACAAGGGCCGCATCATCACCGCCCGGTCCATCATCCACGACAGGATCACCGCCGAGACGATCAGAATGTCGCGGGAAACCACCATGATCACCAGCCAGTTGGGGATATGCAGCTGCAGGCCCAGCGTCACATAGATGCTGACCAGGAGCGCCTTGTCGGCGAGCGGGTCGAGATAGGCGCCGAGCAGCGTCTCCTGGCCGAAGCGCTTGGCGATGAAGCCGTCGATGCCGTCGCTGAGGCCGGCGAGCAGAAACACCCAGAAGGCGGCCGCCATCTGCCCGGCGATGATCAGCCACACCACGAGCGGCACGAGAAAGATCCGGAATACGGTAATGACGTTTGGGACGTTCACTTCACTTTGGCTCCCCGGCGCGTCTCGAGTTTCACCAACAGCCGCCGTCAATAGGACGTCAAAACCCAATGATCGCCGGCATTGGCCAGCACCATGCCGTCGCGCGCCAGCATGTCGGCCAACTGCTCGCCGGTGCCGGCAAAGTAGAGCGAAAGCAACGCGCCGCGCGCATTGAGCGCTTCGATTTCGATCTCGCTGACGCCGGGCAGCGCGGCCAGCCGCGCCCTCAGCGCCTGCCATTGCTGAAGCCCGTCGAAGGATACGCGCACCCGGACCGGAACGCCTTCGATCACGCCGGACAGGCCGCCCGGACCGGTCATGGTCTGGATCTTCCACTGCTCCTCGATCTGGGCCAGGAACGAACCGACGGCCGCCTGCGCCACGGCCACCGGATCGCTGCCGCCGGCAAAGCTTTCCGTCAGCGCCACCGGCCCGGCCGGCCCGGCGCCGTCCAGCGAGCAGGTGAACCGGCTGTTCGCCGCGTCGGTCTCGCACAGGCCGACGAGCACGCTGTCGGTGCCGTAAAGGTAGCGCAGGGCGGTGAGCGCACCGATGTCGCGCGCCAGAACCGCATCGGGGTCGACGCCCTGGTCGGCGATATTGCCCTTGGGCAGCCGCACCGGGGTCATGGTGTTGACGAGGTCGAAGGTACGCCAGGCTTCGAGATTCGGGTTGTCGTCGATGAAAAAGTAGCGCTCGCCCTCGCGGTAGATGGGGACGACGAGGATCGGCGGTGCCTGACGCTCGGTATAGGGCACGCCGGCGCCGACGAGCAGGGTCTGCACCGCGGCCGGGTTGAAGCGGAACGTCAGGGTGGCGGCATAGTCGGTGGCGCTGGTCTGCTCCTTGACGACACTGAAATTGACAATCATCGTGCCGAGCTCGTCGGCCGGCACCTGCGGCAGAAATTCCCGGTCGCTCGCCCGGGTCAGCCGTTGCAGAACGATGGCGAGCGCCCGGGCCTGACCGTCGGCGACCGCCGCTTCCTTGGCCGTCACGGCGTCGGCCGCGTGCGCCTGCACCGCAATCCCCTCGACCTCGTAGGGGCCGGCTTGCGCCGCTGCCCGCAGCAGCAGCAGCGCCGCCAAGGCAAGGCCGAGCGCCGCGCCGCGGCGCGCTCCGCCGGCCGCCAATATCGATCGCGTCATCCTTCGTCTCGCCACGCCCCTCCTCCCCGCGCGATTGCCCATGCGAGTGCGTTCGCCGCGCCCAAAGCTCTAAGCCGTCCGCGCCCGCGGGGCAAGCATGGCCGCCCGCTTGCCGGACCCCGTTTCGGCCGCGGGCAGCAACCCGGGCCGCGCATTCGGGTTGATTCCGGACCTACCTTCCCGCCATATGTCGCAGGCAGACAGCGGAAACCCGTCCAACCCTCGATGTGCAACCTTTACAGCCAGACCATGCCGCGCGAGGCCGTCATCCGGCTGTTCCGGGTCGGCGGCAACCGCGCCGCCGCCTTCGATCCGCAGCCGGCGATCTTTCCGAGCCAGGAAGCGCCTGTGGTGCGTCAGGCCTCCGACGGAGGGCGGGAGATCTCGCTCCTGTCCTGGGGCTTCGTGCTGCCGCAACAAGGCCGGGCCGCCAAGCGGGTGACGAATGCGCGCGATGAAAAGGTGATGACCTCGAGCTTCTGGAAGGGCTCTTTCGCGGAAAGGCGCTGCCTCGTCCCGGCAACCTCCTTCGCCGAGCCGAAGGGCAGCCGGCCCGCGGTCTGGCACTGGTTCGCGCTCAAGGGCGCCGCGCCGCGCCCGCTGTTCGCCTTTGCCGGCCTGTGGCGGTCCTGGAAGGGCCCGCTCAAGGAAGGCGGCGACCCGGTTGCGATGGATGTCTACGCCATTCTCACCACCACGCCGAACGACACCGTCAAGCCCATCCACCCGGCCCGGATGCCGGTCATGCTGAGCGGCGAAGATGAGTTCGACACCTGGCTGAGCGGCGCCCCGGAGGCGGCCTATGCGCTCGCCCGGCCGTTTCCGGCCGCGGCCATGCACATCGTCCATAAAGGCGAAAACAAGGACGAAGTGAATCCGTTGTGAGGAGAAAATCGGCCGGCTCATCGCCGCTTGCCTTTCCGCCCAATTCTGCTTGGATGGCGCGGCGCCGAGCGGTCCCGCGCCGGGAACGGCTTCGGGAAGGAGGCCATGAGGGAAAAGACCAATCCGGGCGGCACGACCTATCGCGACGCCGGCGTCGACATCGAGGCCGGCAACGCGCTCGTCGAGGCCATCAAGCCCTATGTTGCCGCGACCCGCCGTCCCGGTTCCGACGCCGAGATCGGCGGCTTCGGCGGCCTTTTCGACCTCAGGCAGGCGGGCTTTTCCGATCCGATCCTGGTGGCGGCGACCGACGGTGTCGGAACCAAGGTCAGAATCGCGGCGGAGACCGGCCGCCACGACACCATCGGCATCGACCTTGTCGCCATGTGCGTCAACGATCTCGTCGTGCAGGGGGCCGAGCCCCTGTTTTTCCTCGATTATTACGCGACCTCCAAGCTCGTCCCGGCGACCGCCGCCGAGGTGATCAAGGGCATCGCCGCGGGCTGCAAGGAGGCCGGCTGCGCGCTGATCGGCGGCGAAACGGCGGAAATGCCCGGCCTCTACCAGCAAGGCGACTATGATCTTGCCGGCTTTGCCGTCGGCGCCGTCGAGCGCGCTGCGCTGCTGCCGCGCGCCGACATCGCCGAGGGCGATGCCGTCCTCGGCCTTGCTTCGGGCGGCCTTCATTCCAACGGCTTCTCGCTGGTGCGCCGCATCATTGCCGACGCCAAGCTTCCCTGGGAGATGCCGGCCCCCTTTGCGCCCGACGCCTTGCTCGGCGAGGCGCTGCTCGCCGCAACGCGCATCTATGTCAAGCCGCTGCTTGGCGCCATCCGCGAGACCGGCGGCATCAAGGCGCTTGCCCACGTCACCGGCGGCGGGCTGCCGGAAAATCTGCCCCGGGTGCTGCCGAAATCGCTCGCCGCCGAGATCGACCTTTCCGCGGTTCCCGTGCCGCCGGTGTTCTCCTGGCTGGCAAGGACCGGCGGCGTTGCGCAAGCCGAGATGTTGCGCACCTTCAACTGCGGCATCGGCATGGTAGCGGTTACGGCGCCGGCCGACGCGGACAAGATCGCGCGTCTGCTTACGGACACCGGCGAAAAGGTCGTCCGGCTCGGGCGCATCATCCCGGCCGAGGCCGGCGCCCCGCCCGTGCGCTTTTCCGGAAATCTGGCCACGGGTGAGTGACATGCGGCGCAACACGGCCATCTTCATCTCCGGACGCGGCAGCAACATGGAAGCGCTGATCGCGGCGGCGCGGTCGCCCGACTACCCGGCCGAGATCGCGCTCGTCATATCGAACAGGTCGGACGCGGCCGGCCTCAAGATCGCCCGGCGCCACCGCGTGCCGACCAAGGCCATCGACCACCGCCGCTTCGAAAGCCGCGAGGCTTTCGAGGCCGAGATCGGCAAGGCCCTGGAGGCGGCGGACATCGACCTCATCTGCCTTGCCGGCTTCATGCGGCTTCTGACCGAAGGCTTCGTCAAGCATTGGGAAGACCGCCTGGTCAACATCCATCCCTCGCTGCTGCCCTCCTTCAGGGGCATCGACACCCATGCGAGAGCCCTCGCCGCCGGGGTCAAGATCGCCGGCTGCACGGTGCATTTCGTGCGGCCGGAAATGGATGCCGGGCCGATCATCGCCCAGGCGGCGGTTGCCGTGCTGCCGGACGACACCGCCGAGACGCTCGCCGCCCGGGTGATCGAGGCCGAGCACAGGATCTATCCGATGGCGGTGCGGCTTGTCGCCTCGGACCGGGCGCGGGTGGTCGGCGGTCGGGTGGTGATCGAGGCGCGCGGCGGCAAAGCGATCCCCCTCTATTCGCCGCCGGTGGACTGAAGGATCGCCGCGGCGCGAGCGCGTGCTCCTCGACGCGAATGCGGTGCGCGAGCAGCATTAGGTTGAGCACGCCGAACAGGCCGGCCAGCCCGACGAGCCCGAGCGCGAGCGGCAGGACGGGGATCTCCACGGCGACGATCGCATAGTTGGGATGGCGCAGGCACCTGTAGGGGCCGCGTGTTTGCAGCGGTTGATCCTCGAGCGTGACGATGCGGGTTGCCCAATAGGGTCCGAGGCTCGCGATCACCCAAAGACGTAGGACCTGCAGGACCAGAAACAGGATCAGCCACCCCCAGCGCACGGGCGGGCTGGGCGCGGTGGCAAGCGCCAGGCAAACGAGCCAGCCGCCGTGCAGCAGGACGAACAGCGGATAATGCGCCCGGCCCACTTCGCGGCCGCCGCGCGCCATGAGACCGGCCATATTGCACCGGGCGTGGCAAAGCTCCAACGCCCGCTGCGCCGCCACGGCCGACAAGACAAGATGCGCCCAGCCGAGGGTCATGGGCGGGCTTCACGCGGCCTGAGAAACCGCGCGACCATCCGGGATCAATGTGATGGTCTGAAACGCGGCGGTAAAACCCGGGCCAAGCGCACAAAGCAGCGTCGGTCCGGAACGTCCGGCCTTGACAATGCGGTCGAGCACGAACAATACGGTGGGCGCGGACATATTGCCGAATTCGGCAAGAACCTGGCGCTCGAAATCGAGCCCGCCCCGGCATAGGCCGAACGCCTGTTCCAGCGCCGCGACCACCTTGGCGCCGCCGGGATGGCAGCAAGGCCGCGCGATATCTTCAAGGCAAAGCCGCGCGCGGCCAAGGAAGCCATTGAGCGCGCTCGTAAATTTGGTTGCGACAATCTCCGGGATACGGCGGTTGAAGATTACGTCGAGGCCCTGGCCATCGACTCGCCAGCCCATCACATCGAGTGTGCCGGGCCAGCAATGCTCTCCGGCCGCGCCGAGGATGCCGAGCACGCCCCGCGCGGGGCCGCTGGTGATGATGGCCGCCGCCGCGCCGTCGCCGAACAGGGCGGTCGCAACCAGATTGCTCTTGGTCAGGCGGTCGTGGCGAAAGGCAAGCGTGCACAACTCCACCACGACCAGGAGGCATTTCATTCGCGGCCGCGACTGAACCAGTTGAACCGCCCTGGTCAGGCCGAGCACGCCGCCGGCGCAGCCCAGCCCGAAGATCGGCAGCCGCACGGTGTCGGGGCGAAATGGCAGGCGGTTGATGAGATGGGCATCGAGACCGGGGGTCATGACTCCGGTCGAGCTGACGCAGACGAGGGCGTCGATCTCGCCCGCCTCAAGCCCCGCGCCGTCAAGCGCCTTGGTCGCCGCGTCGACCGACAGCGCCACGGCATGTTGCTCATAAAGCCTTGCTTTTTCGCGGAAATCGGAAGGTTTTGCAAACCACTCGATGGGCTGGCAGCTATAGCGGGCGGCAATTTCCGCGTTCTCGAAAACCGGTTCCAGAGCCGCAAAGAGCGGCGTCCGCTCGGCAAAGATCATACGCGCTTTTTCTCGGGCGTCCGCCTGCGAAATGCGGTGCTTGGGAACGGCGGTCGCCAATGCGGTTAGCTTGGCCTTGACGCCGGTGCCGGGCGCACGCCGCAGCCGCGGCGATAGGAAACTCTGTGGTGCGTTCATTGCGCCGGGCTCATTCTGTCGGGATCGAAACCCTGTCTGTTGCCGCAATTCTCCGAGGCCGGGGCCCGAGCCTACGGAAAAGTGCCTCGGGCCAGCGCGCCGGCAAGACGGCCCTTTCCGCTGGCCCTCGGCCTTGAGCGTTCGAATGATCGTCGCCTAGATCACGATGATTTTTGATCGATTCGATCCAAAATCATAAAACGTGATCGATTCTAATAAGATAGAGCGGGATGCGGGCGGAAAACCGGTTCCCGCTATTCCTCATCCCGCTCTACTCGGATGTCTTGCCGGCAATCGCCGCGGCGAGCTCCCCATATTGCTCGCAGCTCGTGCCGCAGAGCTTTTCGACTTCGGCGAGCTCGAGGCGCGCCAGATCGGTGCGGCCCGACGCAACATAGCCCTCGCCCAGATACTCGCGCGTATCGGCGTTCTTCGGATCGATCGCCAGCGCCTGCTTGTAATAGGCGATGCCGCGATCGATCTCGCCCAACTTGCGGTGGCTGTAGCCGAGATAGGTGAGCCCCACGGGGTCTTCGCGGCTCACGGCCTGCAACGCCGCGATGGCGTTCTCATACTGGCCGGCCTTGGCCAGCCGGCGCCCCTCCTCCACCAGCACATCGTCGGTAACCGCGCCTGAATTCGCAACGACGCATTTCTTCGTCTTCTTGTCCCAGACCGACCCTCTCGGGCAGTTGGGCGTCGAGGTCGTGCTGGTCCCGCCGCTGTCCATCGCCAGCAGCGAAGAGCTGGGCGCCGCCGAGACGGCAAGGCCGACAAACAATGCGGCCAAGGGCGATGCAATGAACGGGAAAAGTCCGGGGCGTTGGGTCATCTGAGGCTCCTGATGGCTGGTGGCGGGCAAAGCGCTCTTCAAACAGTGCGGTTCCCTATGAGCAGGAACCGCTCTAAAGTCACACGCCCCGTAAACACCGGCGCTCGCGCGCCTATTCGTCTCCGGCATGGCTGATGATTCTCAACAAGTTGTGAGGACGGGCCTGGCGGCGCACCTTGCCCGGCTTTGGCGCTACGGTCTGGTGCTGTCCGGCAGCGCCGACGTGGCCGAGGACCTGGTGCAGGCGACCTGCGTGAGGGCGCTTGAGCGCGCCCACCAATTCCGCGTCGGAACTCGGCTCGATCGCTGGCTGTTCACCATCCTGCGCTCGATCTGGCTCAACGAGCTGCGCGCCCGGCGCATTCGCCAGGGCCAGGGGTTTGTCGACGCCGCCGAAGCCCTGCATTTCGACGGCGGCATACACGTCGAGACGAATATCCTGGCCGCCCAGGTGTTGAAGGAAGTGCTCGCCCTTCCCGAAGCGCAGCGCGAGACGATTCTGCTCGTCTATGTCGAGGGACTGACCTATCGGGAGGCGGCCGAGGTGCTGGGCGTGCCCATCGGCACGGTCATGAGCCGGCTGGCTGCGGCGCGGGTGAAACTGGGCGCGTTGAACGCCGATTCGATCGGCAAGGACCGGCCAAAGAAGCAAGAAGATGGCGCGTAAGGGCAGCATCAGATCAGCGACGGACGAAGAACTCGTCGCCTATTTCGACGGCGAGCTTGCGCCGGACCGCCGCGCCGCGGTGGAAAAGCATCTGGCGGACGAGTCGGAGCTGCGCCGGCGGCTCGAACTCATGATCCGCGGCGGCCGTCCGTTCCGCCAGGTCTTCGACCTCATGTTGCAGGACGCTCCGACGGACCGCCTCGAAGCCATCCTGGAAAACACCGCTGCTGCTGCGGGGGACGGTCAAGCGCCGGCCGGCCGGGCTTGGCCGCTGTCGCGCGCGGCCTCGGTTGCCGCTGCTCTGGCGCTGTTCCTCGCCGGCATGGGCGTTGGCAGCCTCGTCGTGCCCCTCAAGCCGCCGCCGGCGGTCCCGGTCGCCGAGCAGCCGGCGGACCGCTCGGAGGATTGGCGCCAGGCGGTCGCGGGCTATTTGTCGCTATACACGTCCGAGACGCTGGCCAACGTCCCCGACGACGCGGCCGTCAAGGAGCAGGAGCTTGCCGCGGTCGCCGACAAGCTTGGCCTCAGCCTGACGCTCGACCGGATCGATCTGGCGAACGTTGAGTTCAAGCGGGCGCAATTGTTCGACTATGAGGGCAAGTCTCTTGTGCAACTGGCTTATCTCGATCCTGATTTCGGGCCGGTCGCCTTTTGCATCATCGCCGATGGGGACGAAAGCGAGCCCGCGCGGACGGAAGAGCGGCTCGGCATGAACATCGTCTACTGGGCGCAGCAGGGCTATGGCTTCATGGTCATCGGCCGCGCGCCGGCCGACCGGCTGCGGCCGCTTGCCGATTCCCTGGCGGCGCGGCTTTCCTCGTGAGCGCCGATATTGACAGTCCTGACTGACCATTCGGAACGAATCAGGGATGTGACGCTGCTCGTTGGCAGGGTTTTCATCTCCGGTCTGTTCCTCTGGGACGGCGTCATCTTGCTGCGCGCGCCGGGGCCTGCCGCCGACTATATGGCGGCCCACGGGGTTCCCGGCCTGCTTCTGCCCGCGGTGATCCTTTTGCAACTCGGCGGCGGCCTCTCTATCCTTGCCGGCTGGCAGACGCGCATCGTCGCCCTCGCCTTTGCCGGGTTTGCCCTGCTGACGGCTCTGATCTTCCATGCCGACACCGCCGATACCGATCAGCTCATTCATTTCGCCAAGGACATCGCGATTGCCGGCGGCTTCCTGTTCCTGGCGGCCGGCGGGCCGGGCGCCTTCTCCATCGACGCAATGCGCCGCGCCCGCCGGGCCTGAGCGGGAGCCCGTGAGCCTCCGTTCATGCCGTCAGGAAGGCCCGCCATGCTCCGCTTAGTCATCCGGACATTCGCCCTGGCGTTGCTGGCGACCGCGCTCATCGCCCTCATCGCCGCCCTCCTCTTGCCGCTTCGCCCGGTGCCGGCAAGTGCCGGCGAAGAGCGGCAAGCTGCCGGCAAGAACGAGCATCCTGACGGTTGCTGGGCCGGCGGCGCCTGGTATCCGGAGGGTGCCATAATCGACCTCAAGACGCTTACGGGCGTGCAGTCGCTGTCGGTCACGCCGGTGATATTCTCCTGCAAGAACGGCGTTTGGGTCAGCGTTTCCGCCAAGAATTAACGCCACTTGAAAAAGCTTAAGACTCCGTTAACCTTAATGGACTATGAAGATCCAGAATGGTTCGGAGATTACGATGCGGCTCAAGTTCAAAATTACTCACTCATTATTTGCATTTATCCTTTTAATTTCACCCGCCGTCGCAGCCGATTCCGCGATGTCCGGCGGCAATGGTCCCGAGCCGCCGTGGCTCAACGGCAGCTATTTCGACATCGGCGCGCGCTACTGGTACTCGACCGGCCAGACCGATTTCGACCTTTACGACAGCACCGGCGCCATTCTCATCTCGCGGCTCACCTACGATGGCCTCGACGCCCATTCGGGTGAGATCTTCTTCCACGCCCAGCACGCATCCGGCGTCTTCGTCAAAGGCTATGGCGGCCTCGGGATCATTCCGGGAGGCGGCCTGAATGATGAAGATTTTCCGCCGGTTATCGCCCCTTATTCGAGCACCCTGAGCACACAGGACGACGGCGACATAAGATATTTCAACACCGATATCGGCTATGCGTTTGTCGCCACCAATACCGAGACCGCGCGTTTTGAGCTCGCCGGATTCACCGGCTATCACTATTGGAACGAGTCGGTCCGCGCCTTCGGCTGCACCCAGATCGCGACCAACCCGGCGATCTGCGTTCCGACCATCGCGCAGTCGACCAAGGTGATTTCCAACGAGGTGCAGTGGCATTCCTGGCGCGTCGGTATCTTGGCGACCGTGGAGGCCGGCAACGGCTTGAAATTCACCGGCGAGGCGGCCTGGGTGCCCTATACCCAGCTCGACAATACCGACAATCACCATTTGCGCCCGCTCATCAACCCGCTGCCGAGCGACGGCGACGGCAACGGGCTGCAATTGGAGGCGGTGCTGAGTTATGACATCAACGAGGATGTCAGCATCGGCGCCGGCGCGCGCTATTGGCGGCTCGGGCGCACCGACGGCCATGCCCATTTCGAGCAGACGCCGGGCGGCGGCGTCGCCCAGGTGGTGAAGTTCCAGTCGGAGCGCTATGGCGGCTTCGTCCAGGTGAGCGTGAAGCTCCGCTAGACCGCCCTGATCCACACCTTGTTGTCGTGAAACGCGGCGCCGCCGAACGGCGCCGTCTGGTCGGCGCCGGTCAGCGCGTTGATGCCCACCCCTCCGTCGTGGGCCGAATTCGGCCAGACGCTCTCGGCGATGAGCACGCCGCGGCAGACCCCATTGAACAGGCGCGCGTGCAGCACCACCACGCCGCGGCTATTGCCGAGCCGCACCTTCTGGCCATCGGCGATGGCGTTGGCGGCGGCATCGTCGGGATGGATCTTCACCTCGGGGCGGCCTTCGCGGGCGCGCGAACTCGGCGTTTCGGTGAAGGAGGAATTGAGGAACGAGCGCGACGGCGAGGTGGCTAGCCGGAACGGATGCGGCGCGTCGGCTTCCTCGATCACCGCCCAATGGTCGGGCAGCTTCGGCATCTCGGCCCACCGGCCCATGGGGCCGGCATTGGCCGTCGGCACATTGAGCCAGTCCGGCTTGAAGCGGAACTTTCCGTCCGGATAGCCGAATCCATTGAGGTAATGCGCTTCCTCGAAGGGCGGCTGGCAGTCGATCCAGCGCTTCTCCTCGAGCTCGGACAGCGTCCCCCAGCCGGAATGGCGCAGGGTCCAGTCGATGAGCTCGCGGGCGCTCATAGAAAACCCTTCATGGCGCGCGCCGAGGCGGCGCGCCAGAGCGCAGATGACCTCGTGGTTGGAGCGGCATTCCCTCGCCGGCTCGACGATCTTCGGGCCCAGCATGATGTGCTGGTGGCCGCCGCCCTGATAGATATCGTCATGCTCCAGGAACATGGTCGCCGGCAGCACGATATCGGCCATGCGCGCGGTCTCGGTCATGAACTGCTCGTGGACGCACAGGAACAGGTCCTCGCGCTCAAGCCCTGCGCTGACCTTGTTCTGGTCCGGCGCGACCACGGCGGGGTTGGTGTTCTGGACCAGCATCGCGGTCACCGGCGGGCCATCGCCGAGATCGAAGCGGTCGCCGCCGAGCACGCAGCCGATGCGCGACTGGTCGAGCATGCGCACCGAGGGATCGCAGGCGTCGAGACCCTGGATCATGCTCTTGTTCCAATGATAGATGGCGCCGTTATTGTGGAAGGCGCCGCCGCCTTCGTTGAGCCAAGCGCCGGTCACGGCCGCAATGCAACTTGCCGCGTGCATGTTGACGGTGCCGTTGCGCGAGCGGGTGAAGCCGTAACCGAGGCGGAAATAGGTTCTCGACGTCGTCCCGACCATGCGCGCAAACGCCTCGATTTCCGCTGCCTCAAGGCCGGTGATCGCGGCGGCCCATTCCGGCGACCTACTCTTCAGATGCGCTTCGATCTCTTTCGGGCAATCGGTGTATTTTTCGAGGTACTCCCAATTGGCGAGACCGTCTCTAAAGAGCACGTGCATGATAGCGCAGGCGAGAGCCGCGTCGGTTCCCGGCCGCAGGCAAAGGGCGACATCGGCCTGCTCCATGGTGGCGTTTCGGTAGACGTCGACGGCGGCGATCTTGGCGCCGCGCTCCTTCTTGGCGCGCACCGCATGGGTCATCACATTGACCTGGGTGCTGACCGGGTTGGTGCCCCAGATGACGATGAGGTCGGAGCGCGCCATTTCGCGCGGGTCGGGTCCGGCGAGCCTGCCGGTGCCGGCGATGAATCCGGGCCAGGCCATGTTGGTGCAGTAGCTCGAATACATGCCGGAATATTTCTTGACGTGGCGCAGCCGGTTGATGCCGTCGCGCTGCACAAGGCCCATGGTGCCGGCATAGTAGAACGGCCAGACCGCCTCCGGCCCATGGCGACTTTCCGCCTCTGCGAAGCGCTCCGCCACCCGGTCGAGGGCCTCGTCCCAGGAAATCGGCTCGAATCGGCCCGAGCCCTTGGGTCCCGTGCGGCGCAGAGGCCGCGTCAGCCGGTCCGGATGGTGGATGCGCTCGGCATAGCGGGCGACCTTGGCGCAGATGACGCCCGCCGTGTAGCTCTGGTCCTTGGCGCCGCGCACCCTCCCGATGGTGTGCGCATCGAGCCGCTCGACCTCCAGCGAACAGGCCGACGGGCAGTCGTGCGGACACACGGAGGTGAGGATTTCCGCGGCCATCGGCTTGTTCACGCGTGCCTCCCGGCGTTGCGACCATTTGCTTTTCGCAAACTATCATTCGCCGCACCGGCCAGTCTATGCGCGCCTCAGCCGACGATCTGGCTCTCGCTGAAGCACATCGCGATCTCCGTTACGGCGTTTTCGACGGTGTCGGAGCCATGCACCGAGTTGGCCTCGATGGATTCGGCGAAATCGGCGCGGATGGTGCCGGGAGCAGCCTTCTTGGGGTCGGTCGCGCCCATCACCTCGCGGTTGCGAGCTACCGCATTCTCGCCCTCCAGCACCTGCAGCACGATCGGGCCGGAAGTCATGAAGGCGACGAGATCGTTGAAGAAGGGCCGCTCGCGGTGCACCGCGTAAAAGGCCTCTGCCTGCGCTTTCGTCCATCGCACCCGCCTTTGCGCAACCACCCGCAGGCCGGCGCATTCCAGCCGGTCGACGATCTTGCCCGTGATGTTGCGGCGGGTAGCGTCGGGCTTGATGATGGAAAGGGTGCGTTCGATGGCCATCGATCCGTCCTGTGCGGTTGAAGGCGGCGTGTATGGAAGAGCGAAAACCCGCGCCGGCTTATAGCCGCGAGGCCATTTTCCGGCAAGTGCGGCCGTCGGGCGCGGCGATCGCCGACCCGCTATTCGAGAGATCAAGAGAAACGTTGCGATCGCGCGCACGTCATCCTCAGGCAGCGTCCCGATATTGCCCCGCACCTTGCCCATGCCGCCGCTGGACATGTCCTCATAGCCAAGGACTTCGCCGAACTGGAAGGCAAGGACGAGATCGTCAACGTCCTTGAAGCGCTTGCGCGCAATCAGACCGCGCAGGCTCGGAACCTTGCCCTTGCCTTCCGGATGCGGTCCGCCGGCGAGAAACGCGTCCGCGCGCCATGCCATGAAAATGTTGCGCGGCGTATGGCACTCGCCGCAATGGCCGGGCCCCTGCACCAGATAGGCGCCGCGGTTCCAGGCTTCGGAGCGGGCCGGATCGTCGGCCACGACGCGTGTGTTCATGGCGATCCATTTCCATGGACCGACGAATGCACGGGCAAAGCGTGCAAGCGGGATGTCCTGCCGCTTGGCGGGATTGCGCGCCGGCTCAATGCTGAACAAATAGGCCTTCAGATCGAGGAGGTCCGCAATCGTCATGTGCCGGTAGGAGGTGTAGGGGAAAGCCGGGAAATAGTGCCGCCGGCCGGGCGAAATCCCCTCGCGCATGGCGCGGATGAATTCCGCATCGCTCCAGGCGCCGATGCCGGTCTCCCTGTCCGGCGTGATGTTGGGCGGATAGAAGGTGCCGACCGGGCTCTTGAGCGACGCCCCGCCCGCCGGGAGCGTGGCGTCGATGCCGCTTGATTCAGGCGGGGCGTGACAGGAGAGGCAGCCGCCGGCGATGAAAAGACGCTTGCCGTTTTCCGGGTCGGCGGTGTAGGCGGGAAGCGCCACGGGATCACCCTCCCCCGGTGCGGTGAGCCACAATGTGAACGCGGCGGCCGCACAGGCGACCGCCGCGATCAGCACTATCAGGCGGGCAAATATCCGCACGGCGATTTTGGCTGAAAGGGCCTAGTTGTTCCTCGGCGCGCGGAATTTCTCGTGGCAGTCACCGCAGGCTTTGCCGAGCCCGCCGAAAGCCTCTTTGAAGGCGGCTTCGTCATTGGCCTCGCCGGTCGCGGCGACGGCCTTGGCGGCGGCGTCGGCGTTTTCCAGCGCGGCGATGAAGCCTTCCATGTCCTGCCAGATCTCCGGCTTGGCGCGGCTGTCATCCCTCACGCTGCCTTCCGGAAACAGCGTGCGCGCCGCTGCAAAATCGTTGGCGATCGTATAACCGGCAAAGGCCACGGCCTTGCCGTCAAAGGCGGTCTCGCCCTTGAACATGGCGGTGAGCGTCTTCGCCGCATTGTTGTTGTTTTGCATCGCCACTTTGCGCTGGGCGATTTCGTCGGCATGAACACCGGCCGAAAACACAAGCGCGCTGCCTCCCAACAAAACGGCACAAGTGACGGATATAACGGGATTTCTTGTCATACAAATTCCTCCGAAACGTAACTGATGGTCAGCGCACGCCCGCGTGCTTTCGAGCTGCCGGGCAGGCACGGGCCGGCGAACAATGAACAAGGCCCATTCACGTGTCTAGATGGTCGCAGTTCACTCTATTGTTACCGGACCGCCCTTTCCCGACGCGTCACGGAAACATGAACAATGTCGGTCGGATGCACCATCAAAAGACCACCAAGCTCTAACCTTCTCGCCGGTTTGCGGCGAACGACCCCTCGGCGCGCGGCCAATAAGGGCTTATATTACAGAAGGATGCGCGCGCCTGCTTGCACGCGGATGAATGCCTTCGTTTTGGAGGCGAAGAAGAAACGAGGACCGGCATGGCACTTCTCGCGAAACTCAAGACCGTCGCTCTGGTCGGCGCCGCCGCCGGCGTGGCGATGCTGACCTCGGACGCCGCCTTCGCGGCCTCCTCGGCGTATTGCAAGGATTACGCCGCCCGATACGCCAACTCCGTCGCGCCGCCCGCGGAGGTGGTCGGCGGGACGATCGGCGGTGCCGGCGTCGGCGCGGTAATCGGCGGCATTTCCAGGGGCTCGAGGGGCATCGGACCGGGTGCGCTCATCGGCGGCGCCATCGGCACCGTCGCGGGAGCCGCAGTACATTCGGCCAAATGGAACGACGCCTACAATTACGCCTTTGACCGTTGCATGGGAAGCGGCGCCGTCTATGGGGACGCGCCGGAGCCATGGACGCCGGAATGGTACGATTATTGCGACGCCAAATTCCGCTCCTTCGACCCGGCGGACGGCACGTTTCAGCCGTTTAACGGACCACGCCGCCTGTGCCGCTGACGGGGCCTCCGGCTCGATTGGATCCTGTTCTTCTCGCAAAACCGGCTCCCACTTTTGCAAAACAGGCTCAGGCCTTCTTGACCCAGCGGCCGGCCTCGTCTTGCTGCCAGTAGGTGACGTCATGGCCTTGCGCCTGCATCGCTTTCCAGGCGCCGCGGGCCGACGCCAGCGCCGTCTCGTCGCGCCCGTCGAAGAGATAGACGAGCCGCGCATAGCCGGCCGTGTCGGAAGCTTCCGCGCCGTCGACCAGGAAGCGTATTTCGGCCTTGTTGGGATTGTCGGCGCCCGAGGTCAGGAAGACCGGCTGCATGTCGGCGGCGCCGTCGCCGGCGCTGCCGTGGGGCAGGAAGGAATCCTCGCGATAGGTCCAGAGCGCGGCGTCCAGCGCCGCCACACGCTCTTCCGAACCCGCCTGCACCACCGCGCGCCAGCCACGCGCAAGGCTCTTTTCCAACAATAGCGGCAGCACCCGCTCCAGCGGCTGGCGTTCCAGATGGTAGAACAGGACCTCGGTCATTCCTCGTAATGGTCGGCCACCAGCCGGTCGAGCAGGCGCACGCCAAAGCCCGAGCCCCAGCTCTGGTTGACCTCGCTTGCGGGCGAGCCCATGGCGGTGCCGGCGACGTCTAGATGCGCCCATGGCACGTCGTCGACGAAGCGTTTCAGGAACTGCGCCGCGGTGATGGCCCCGCCATGGCGTCCGGCGGCGTTCTTCATGTCGGCGTTCTTGGAATCAATCTGCTTGTCGTATTCCTTGCCCAGGGGCAGCCGCCACACCTTCTCGCCTGTCGCTTCGCCGGCGGCGACGAGCCGTTCGGCAAGCTCGTCATTGTTGGCGAACAGCCCGGCATGGTGCTGGCCGAGCGCGACCAGGACCGCACCGGTGAGCGTTGCCAGATCGATCATGAATTTCGGCTTGAACTTCTGCTGCGCGTACCATAGCGCGTCGGCGAGAACGAGCCGGCCCTCCGCGTCGGTGTTGATCACCTCGATGGTCTGGCCGGACATGGAGCGGACGATGTCGCCCGGGCGCTGCGCCTTGCCGTCGGGCATGTTTTCCACCACGCCGATGACGCCGACCGCGTTGACCCTGGCCTTGCGGGCGGCAAGCGCGTGCATCAGGCCGACGACGGCGGCAGCTCCCCCCATGTCGCCCTTCATGTCCTCCATGTGCAGGGCCGGCTTGATCGATATGCCGCCGGTGTCGAAGACCACCCCCTTGCCGACAAAGGCAACCGGTGCGGCAGCCTTGTCCTTGGCCCCGTTCCAGCGCATGACGACGACGCGCGGCGGCCGGGCGCTGCCCTGGGCGACGGCGAGAAGCGCGTTCATCTTGAGCCGCTTCAGCTCCTTCCCGCCCAGCACGTCGATGTCGACCCCAAGCTTGGACAGGTCTTGAGCCTTCTTGGCGAACTCCACGGGCCCCAGGGAATTTGCCGGTTCGTTGACGAGGTCGCGGGCAAGCAGGACACCCGACGCGACCTTGTCGCGGCTGGCGAAGGCTGTCTGGACCACCGACGGGGCGGCGACGCCGAACGTCACCTTGGAGACCTTGCCTTCCGCTTCCGCCTCTTCGTCGTTCCCCTTGCGCGTCTTGTATTTGTCGAACTTGTAGCTCCGCAGCTTCAGGCCGAGGACGGCGTCGGCGGCCTTCTCGGCGGCGACCGCCTCCTCGCTGGCGCCTGGCGCCTCGAGAACCACCGTCGCGCCGTCGCCGGCGCCGGCCTGCAGGCGGGCCATGATCTGTCCGCCGAGCTTGAGCCAATCGCCGGCTTCCATGTCCTCGGCCTTGCCGACGCCGATGACGCTGATCCGCGCAAGCCCCAGCTCGCCCGGCGCCCAGACATCAAGGGCCGCCCCCGACTTGCCCTTGAAGCCCGCCGCCTTGATGGCGCGAGAAACGGCGCCTCCGGCCGCCTCGTCGACTTGGGCACCGAAGCGGCCCAGCGCACCGCCTTCGCCGGCGGTAATCACCAGCGTGCCGGCCTTCGGCACGGCGATCTTGGAAAAGGCGATTGCGGGAAACCTGGCCATGCGGGTCCTTTGAAACGGAAGTTCGTTGTGGATCCATGCAAGCTTCGGCGATCGGCTGTGGCACAACATCGGCGCCCGCGCAAGGGGGCGGACGCGCGCCGGGGACGATTAATGCTTGGAAAAAATTCAGATTTTGGGTCGAAATTCTGCCATCAATGGGGACCACATTGCCTGCGGGCAGAGGGATTTACGAACAGTCCTGGTGCATCCCGGCCGCGGCGGTCCGGGGGCGTTGGCGCCGGGGTGCAGTTGCGTGGACCATGGCAAAACTGATGAGCTTGATCGGCCGCTACATTTTTCGCCAGTTGTTTCAGGCGTTTCTGTTGTGCCTCGTTACATTGATCGCGATTGTCTGGCTGACCCAGGTACTGCGCGAGTTCGACGTGATCACGGCGCAGGGGCAGTCGTTCAAGACCTTCCTGATGATGACGGTTCTGGTGCTGCCCGCCTTTGTCAACGTGATCGCCCCGGTGGCCCTGTTCGTCGCCACTCTGTACACGCTCAATCGCCTCAATTCGGATAGCGAGCTGTTGGTGCTGAGCGCGGCCGGCGCCTCGCGCTGGCAGATCATCGCGCCGTATCTTGTCCTCGCCGCGACGGTCGCCGTAGCGGTCGGAGTGATCAACGTCGCTTTGATGCCAAGGAGCCTTTCCGTTCTGCGGGTGGTGATCACGGGGGTGCGCGCCGACCTGATCTCCAACGTGATCCAGCCGGGAAGGTTCTCGACGCCCGAACGGGGCATCACCTTTCACATCGGCGCCCGCACGCCGCAAGGCGACCTGCTCGGCCTCTTGGTCGACGACCAGCGCGATCCAGAGGAGCATATCACCTATATCGCCGAGCGGAGCCGGATCGTCCGCAGTGACGCCGGCACCTACCTGGTCATGGAGCAGGGCAGCGTGCAGCGCCAGCAGGTCGACCGCGTCGAGCGCACCCAGATCGTGGTTTTCGACCGCTATCTGATCGACGTCGCGAAACTGTCTGACTCCAACCGAGACGTGCTGTACAAGCCGCGCGAGCGATCGACGGCCTTCCTGTTCAATCCGGCCCCGGATGATCCCTATTTCAAGGCCTATCCGGGCCGTTTTCGGGCCGAGCTTCACGAGCGCCTATCAAGCCCCCTCCTGCCGATCCTTCTGGTCTTCGTGGCGATCGCCAATGTCGGCTTCGCCCGCACCACGCGCGAGGGCCGCGGCTTTGGCACCGCAGTCGCGATTTGCGCCGCTGCGGCCAGTATCATGCTCATCATCAGCGCGCGGAATCTGGCGCAAAAGCATGGCTGGGCGGTCCCCTTTGTCTACGGCGTACCGCTTTCCGTCATCGCCCTTGCCGTACCGATGGCATTCGGCAAATTTCGCCGCCGCCACGCCAGTGCGCTCGCCGACTCTGCCGCTTTTGCCGCCGCCTGGGTGGGCGAGCGCGCGGTGCGGGCCGGCCGGATCTGGGCACGGTCATGATCGCCGCGCCCGGGGCCATTTCCCGCTATGTCTCGCGCCGCATGCTGGCCGCCATCATCGGCGTCTTTTGCAGCTGTGCCGGGTTGATCTTTCTCATCGATGTGGTGGAAATGCTGCGCCGGGCCAGCAGTCACGACGATGTCGGGCTCGATGTGCTGCTGCTGATGTCGGCCTACCGGACCCCGGCCCTGAGCGAGCAGGTCCTGCCATTCGCGGTGCTGATCGGCACCATGATGGCGCTGTTGAACCTCAGCCGCCGCAACGAGCTGATAGTAGCCCGCGCCATCGGCATGTCGGTGTGGCATTTCCTGACGCCTGCCATCATCCTGACCTTGCTCATCGGCATTTTGGCGGTCGCCCTCTACAACCCGTTTTCGACCTATTTGAGCGAGGAACAGGCAGAACTCGAGGCGGTTGCCTTCGGGCCGTCCCAATCCCTGGTTTTGCGCGCCAATCAGTCCGGCGTATGGCTGCGCCAGGAAGGCGCCGATGGACAGAGCGTGGTCCATGCGAATCGCAGCTTGGAAAGGGGAGTCGTGCTTGAGGAAATCACGGTCTATGCGTTCGACCCGCAGCGAAAATTCGTCGAAAGGGTCGAGGCGAAGTCGGCGACGCTCCAAGAGGGCTACTGGGAACTCCGCGACGCCTGGGTCTTATCGTCGCAGGGCGAACCGCAATTTTACCAGAACTACTTGGTTTCCACCTATCTGACCCGCTCCCAGATCGAGCAGACCATCACCGACCCGAAGGCGATTTCCTTCTGGGATCTGCCGGCCTTCATCGACCATGCCGGACGGGCGGGTGTGGCGACCGAACCCTATCGCCAGCAATGGCATTTATTGGTTTCGCGGCCGTTCGTTCTGGTCGCCATGGTGATGATCGCGGCGACGGTTTCGCTGCGCTCCTTTCGGTTCGGCGGAATCGGCCGTAGAGTGCTGATCGGAATCGCCGCGGGTTTCCTGTTCTTCGTTCTGACAAAGTTGATGAGCGACCTCGGATCCTCGGGCCTGATAGCCCCGGCGGCGGCGGCTTGGATGCCGGTAATTGTTGTTACGCTTGCAGGACTTACTGTCTTACTTTACCAAGAGGATGGATGAGGGATTGTCCGGTTATGTGGGGTCGATTTGACCGGGTAATGCTCTTATTGTGGCCCCGGCATGGGGAGATGGTATGCGGCTAGCTCGAGCCGGCGCGGCAGATCACACGCTTCGGCGGCGTAGAGTTGTGTACTCCGGCCGAGAGGTGGCGGCGCGGGTGTGTTCGCGGGTCGGCCGCCTTTTGGCGTTTGCAGCCCTGCTGTGCCTGGCGGCAGCGCCGCCCGTGCCGGCTCAGGGGCCTGGCTTTCTCCAGCTTCCCGATGCCAAGACCGGCATTCCCCTGCTCGTCCAAGCCGACGAGATGATTTACGACTACGACCTCGATCAGGTCACCGCTTCCGGCAATGTCGAGATTTACTACGCCGACTACGCGCTGACCGCCGACCGCGTCATCTACGACAAACGCCACGATACGGTGACGGCACTGGGCAACGTCCGCCTCAGGGAGCCGGACGGCAACGTGCTGTTCGGCGAAAGTCTCACCCTAACCGGCGATTTCCGCGAAGGCTTCGTGCGCTCCCTGTCGGTGCTGACGCCGGAAAATGCGCGCATTGCCGCCGCCACGGCGCAACGCCGGGAAGGCAATCTGATCATCTTCAATCGGGCCGTCTACACCGCCTGCAAGATCAACCCCGAGACGCCGGAAAAGGCACCGATCTGGCAGATCAAGGCGGTCAAGATCGTGCACAACCAAGCCGAAAAAGTCATCGAATATGACGACGTCACCTTCGAGTTCGCGGGCGTGCCGATCGCCTATCTGCCTCATTTCAGCCATCCGGACCCTTCGGTGAAGCGCAAGTCCGGATTTCTGACGCCGCGGTTGCGCGTCTCCTCGCAGCTCGGCGCAAGCGTCGAGGTGCCCTATTTCTGGGCCCTAGCGCCGGATTACGACCTGACCTTCAGCCCGCGGGTGACCAGCAAGCAAGGCGTTCTGGCCAAGGCGGAGTGGCGCCAGCGGCTGATCAGCGGCAGCTACTACATTCGCGCCGCCGGCATCAGTCAGCTCGATCCGGACGCGCTGCCGGCGCCCGGCAACGAGCGCTTGCGCGGCTCGGTGCAGAGCGCCGGCGCCTTTCGGATCAACGAGTTCTGGACCACGGGATGGGACATCACCGCAGTCTCGGACGATACGTTCCTGCGCGTCTACGACCTGGATTCGGATACCGAGCAGGTGTCGGAACTCTTCCTCACCGGCTTGAGCGACCGCAACCACTTCGATCTCAGGGCGATGCATCTGAGGAATTACGCGAGCCCGGCGACCTTCACCGACCCGGCCGGCATCCTGCCCTTCGGCACACCGATCGATCCGGCCACCGACACCGCATTTCTCGTCGGCGGCGTGCCGTTGCCGCCGCCGGACCAGCCGCTGGTTCATCCGGTGCTGGACTATAACTACCTGTTCGACCAGTCGGTGATGGGTGGCGAACTCGGCTTCAACCTGCATGCCTACAGTCTCACCCGGGACGTCGGCGCGGATGCCAGCCGGATCATCGCCGACGTCGAATGGCGGCGCACTTTCACCGACAGCCACGGCCAGCAATTCACGCCGTTCTTCGACTTCCGCGGCGATGTCTACTGGGTCAACGAGGTCTTCGACGCGACGGTCCTGCCCAGCGGCCTCAGGAGTCAGGAAACGGTGACGCGGGGCATGGCGGCGGCCGGCGTCAATTACAGCTTCCCGTTCATTTCGACCCATTCCTGGGGCAACCAGGTGATCGAGCCGATCGCGCAGTTGATCGTCCGCCCCGACGAGCAGAATCGCAGCCAGATCTCCAACGAGGACGCGCAGAGCCTGGTCTTCGACGACACGATCCTGTTCGACATCGACAAATTCTCCGGCTTCGACCGGGCCGAGGGCGGATCCCGCGCCAATGTCGGCGTGCGCTACACCGTGCAGACCAACGATTGGGGTTACGGAACCGTGCTGCTGGGTCAGTCTTTCCACCTCGCTGGCGCCAACTCGTTCGATCCGACGACCGGGCTCGGCGGCGACAGCTCCGACATTGTCGGCGCGGTCATCCTGGAGCCGGCTAGTAGTTTCGGCTTGGCGACTCAGTTCCGCCTCGACCGCGACAGTTTCGACATTCGCCGCCACGACCTCAAGAGTTGGGCCCGCGCCGGTCCGGTCTTCGCTTCGGTGACCTATTCCAAGCACATGCAAGCGCCGACCCCCGGCGTCATTAGCGATCGCGAGGAGGTCCTCACCAGTGGGTCGCTGGATCTCACCAGCAATTGGCGCCTGTTCGGCCATTTCCGCTACGACCTCGCCGGCGGCACGCGCGTGCAAAGCGGTGTCGGGCTCGGGTATTTCTGCGATTGCGCCACGGTTCGGGTCGATTATTCGGAGGACTATTTCCGCGACCGTGACGACAAGCCGAACCGAACGGTATCGCTGTTCATCGATTTGAAAACGCTCGGCTCTACGACGATTTCAGCCGGGAACGCCTCCCTGCCCGAGCCCTATTGAGCCTCGGCACGTGCGGCGGAGCGGCGGGCCCGTTTTGCCTGGATCAGCCCCCCGGTCATTGGGAACCAATTGACCGGAGCAGGTTGCAGGTGGCACAAAATTGCCGACTTTGCCAGCTAACCGCCACGATGGGTGCCAAGGCGAATCGATGACGGAACGATTGAAGCGATGACATCTGCTGCGACAACCATGCAAAGGCCAATTCTCTCCGCATTGCTGGGCTTGGCCCTGACGAGCATGCTGGCGGCGCTTTGCGGCGCGCCGGCCATGGCCCAGAATGCCCAGGGCATCGCCGTGCTGGTCAATGACGAGCCGATCTCCAACTACGACGTACAACAGCGCGTGCGGCTGATCACCGTCACCACCGGCCAGCGTGACACCAACCGTCTGCGCAGCCGGGCGATCGACGAATTGATCGAGGAAAAGCTCATCATGCAGGAGGCCAAGCGCCTCAATATCAATGTGCCGCAAGAGGGTGTGCAGCAGCAGCTCAAGGATATCGCCCAACGCACCAAGATGACCGTGCCTCAATTCACGCGCGCTCTGAGCGGCGTTGGCATCAACATAAGTTCGTTTTCCAAGCGCATCGAGACGCAGCTCGTTTGGCCTCTGGTCATCCGCGCCCGCTTCGGCCGCAACCTGCAAGCGCGCCCGGAGGATGTCGACGAGGCGCTGCGGCACATTGAGGGTCCCAAGATCTCGACGCGCTATGAATTCATTCTGCAGGGCATTCTGTTCATCGTGCCCAAGGATGCTTCCGAGGCGACGGTGAACGCACGGGTCAACCTGGCCAAGCACCTTCAGCGCGGCTTCCGCTCCTGTGCGGAGACCAAGGCGCAGGTCGCCGGCGTGCCCGACGTGGTGATCAACGATCTCGGCCAGCATACCTCGGACGCCATGTCGCCTGCCGAGCGCAAGACGTTCGACGAGCTCGGCGTCAACCAGACGACGGCGCCGCGAATCCACGACACCGGCGTCGAACTGATCGCGGTCTGCGCCAAGAACGAAATCAAGGACGAGAAGCTCGCCCGGCGGACGGCGGAAATCGAGCTGATCAATAAGGAATTCGAGGCCATGTCCCGACGGCATCTGCTCGATCTGAAGCGGGACGCCGTCATCGAGCGGCGTTAGGCCTTTGGCCGGTGCATCCGGACCAATGGCCGAGCCGCCGCCACTGCTCTTGACCATGGGCGATCCGGCCGGGATCGGGCCGGAGATTGCTGCCCGGGCTTGGCTCGCGCGCGAGCGGGAAGGACTGCCGGCCTTCGCCTATCTCGGCGACCCGGACGATTTGCGCGCAAGGGCCGCCGCCTGCGGGCTCGAACTCCGCGTCGAACCCGCCGAGCCGGAGGCGGCAGCGCGGCTGTTCTGCGAAGCGCTGCCGGTTGTCCCCGTGCCGCTGGCCCGCCCGAGCCGCGCCGGTCAGCCTGATGCCGCCAATGCGCCCTGCATCATCGCCTGCATCGAGCAGGCGGTGGCGCTGATCCATGACAAGCGCGGCGCCGGCCTCATCACCAACCCGATCCACAAGGCGGGCCTTTACAACGCCGGATTCGACTATCCCGGACACACCGAGTTTCTCGGCGCCTTGGCGCTCAAGGCGTGGGGCCGGCCCGCGCGCCCGGTCATGATGCTGGCCTCGGACGAGCTGCGCGTCGTGCCGGTTACGATCCACATCCCGCTTGCCGCCGTGCCGGGCGCCCTGAGCACGGCGCTGATCGTCGAGACCGGGCGTATCGTCGCCCGCGAGCTGACCGACAAGTTCAGGATCAAGGCCCCGCGCCTCGCCGTTTCCGGGCTCAACCCCCATGCCGGGGAGGCCGGCGTGCTGGGCACCGAAGAAGCGACGATGATCGCGCCGGCCGTCGCCCAGCTCCGCGCCGAGGGCATCGATGCCTTCGGCCCGGTGTCTGCCGACGCCCTGTTTCACGCTGCCGCCAGAACGCGCTATGACGCGGCCCTTGCCATGTATCACGACCAGGCGCTGATCCCGATCAAGACGCTGGCCTTCGATCGCGCGGTCAATGTCACCCTCGGCCTTCCCTTCGTGCGCACCTCGCCCGACCACGGAACCGCCTTTGGCATCGCCGGCAGCGGTCGGGCCAGCGCCACGAGCCTGATCGAAGCGATCAGGCTTGCCGGCCGCCTTGCCGGATCCCGGCCTTGACGGGCCTTGGCGAACTGCCGCCGCTGCGCGAGGTCATCGCCAGACACGGCCTTTCCGCGCGCAAGAGCCTGGGCCAGAATTTTCTCCTCGACCTCAACTTGACCGGCCGCATCGCGCGCGCCGCAGGCCCGCTTGCGGGCGTCACGGTGATCGAGGTCGGGCCGGGGCCGGGCGGCCTTACCCGCGCGCTCCTCGCCGAGGGCGCCGCCAAGCTCGTCGCCATTGAGCGCGACGAACGCTGCCTCGAAGCGCTCAAGGAGATCGCCGCCTGCTGCCCGGGACGGCTCGAAATCGTCTCCGGCGACGCGCTGAAGACGGACTATGCATCGCTTGCGCCGGCGCCCGTGCGCATCGTCGGCAACCTTCCCTACAATATCGCGACGCCGCTTCTTACCGGCTGGCTGTCGGCCGAGCCCTGGCCGCCCTTCTTCGACCGGCTGGTGCTGATGTTCCAGTTGGAGGTGGCCGAGCGGATCGCGGCTGCGCCGGGCAGCAAGGCCTATGGCCGGCTCGCCGTGCTGGCGCAGTGGCGCACCCGGCCGCGCATCCTGTTCACGGTGAGCCCGAGAGCCTTCGTGCCGGCGCCGAACGTGACCTCGGCCCTGGTCGAGCTTGAGCCGCAGGTGAAACCCTATCCGTGCCGGCGCCGGACGCTTGAGCGATTGACCGCGGCCGCCTTCGGCCAGCGGCGCAAGATGCTGCGATCGAGCCTCAAAGGGCTCGGCGACAAGGCGTGGGTGGAAAAGGCGATTGCCGCTCTGGAGGCGCTCGGCATCGCCGAGACGGCGCGGGCAGAGACCGTCAGCGTCGAGCAGTTCTGCGCCATCGCCCGCGCCCTCGACGCCTAGAGCATGTTCCGCAAGAGTGGGAACCGGTTTTGCGAGAACAACATGCTCGACCAAAAAGATAGGACCGAAATCGGATTCGCATCAGGTGGATTTCGGACTACAAGTCCGCCTGAATCCCGTGCACGAAATCGGCAAGGCCGGCGCGCCGCTCGCGGCGCAGCCGCTCGGCGGCAAGGATGGCGCGCAGCCCCGCAAGACTCTCTTCCAGGTCCTGGTTGACGATCACGAAGTCATATTCCAGCCAGTGGTCGAGCTCGGTGCGGGCGCCGGCCAGACGGCTCGAAATGACCTCGGCGCTGTCCTCGGCGCGGCGCTCGAGCCGCGCTCTGAGCTCGCCCGCGGAGGGCGGCAGGATGAAGACGCCGACCATGTCTGCGCGCGCCTTTTCGGACAATTGCCGCGCGCCCTGCCAGTCGATGTCGAACAGCATGTCGCGGCCGGCCGACAGCGCCTGCTCGACGGGTTTGGCTGGCGTGCCGTAAAGGTTACCGTGGACCTCGGCCCATTCCAGAAGCTCGTCGCGGGCGCGCAGTGCCTCGAAGCGCTCTTCGGTGATGAAATGGTAATCCGTCCCGTCCACCTCGCTGTGGCGGCGCGGCCGCGTCGTCACCGAAATCGAAAGGCTGATATCGCCCTCGGCCTCAAGCAGCAGACGGGTCAGGGTGGTCTTGCCGGCCCCCGAAGGCGAAGACACCACCAGCATCAACCCGCGGCGTGGCATCGGCGGTGGCGCGGCCCTGCTATTCAATGTTCTGCACCTGCTCGCGGAACTGGTCGACGAGGGACTTCAGTTCCAGGCCGATCGCGCTCAAGCTCACGTCGGCCGCTTTGGCGCACAGCGTGTTGGTCTCGCGGTTGAACTCCTGCGCCAAGAACTCGAGCCTGCGCCCGACCGCGCCTTCGGTCTGGAGAAGCTCGCGCGCCGCCGCCACATGGGATTCGAGACGGTCGAGCTCCTCCTGGATGTCGGACTTGGCGGCAAGCAGAACGGCTTCCTGGTGCAGGCGGTCCGGTTCGAGCTGGTCGCTCGCCTCGAGCAGTTTTTGCACCTGGGCGGTGAGCCGCTCGCGCACCGCCGCGGGCTTTCGCGCGGGGAGCTCGGTTGCGGCATCAGCGAGCTTGGCCATGGAATCGAGTTGGGCGGAAAGCACCTCGCCGATGCGCGCGCCTTCCTCCGTGCGCATGGTAATCAGCGCATCGAGCGCGGCATCGAACGAGGCCTCAATGGCGGCACGGCACGCTTCGGTTTCCGCCTCGTTCTGCTGCGGTTCGACAAGCTCGACGACGCCCTTCAGCGCTAACAGCCCGTCAAGTCGTGGCGGGTCCGCCTCGATGCGCCCGCGCAAAGCCTCCGCCGTTGCCAACATCTGCTTCAGGACGGCCATGTTGATGCGCGCCTCCGAGACCGGTGTGTCGGACTGGACCTGAAGGCTCGCCTGGACGGAGCCGCGCGCGAGCCGGCCGCTCAGCCGCTGGCGCAACCCCACTTCCAACCGCTCGAAGCCGGCCGGCAGGCGCAGTCGCAGATCGAGACCGCGGCCATTGACGCTCCTCACCTCCCAGAACCAGCGCAGCGGCCCGCGCGCGTCCTCGCTGCGCGCGAATCCGGTCATGCTCATGAGGGTCATGAATGGGGATCCGTTCCCGTCCTCCGCGCCGGCGATTCGCGGGCACGCAGGGACTTTACAGAGCCGGGCCGTCGCCCTCAAGGGCGCGAGTCGGCAGCTTGCAGCGGTTCCCGGTCAGCTGGACTCAATTCGACCGGAAATCGCGCTGGATCATTGCAGGGAATACGCCCCCGGACTGGCCTCGCCCGCCGAGCCGGGCAACGGGCTCAGATTGAGATTGAGCGGCATGGGGGGCAGCGGGTCCGGCGACTCAGCCTCAGCGACCGGCTGCTCCGATTCGACCTCCTCGCGTTGCGCCTCGCGCTGCGCCTGCTTCTGCGCATCGCGCCAGCGGGCGACATTGCGATTATGCTCTTCCAGCGTGGCGGCGAACACATGACCGCCGGTCCCGTCGGCGACGAAGTACAGATCCTGGGTGCGCGAGGGATTGGCCGCCGCCTCGAGCGCCTCGACTCCCGGATTCGCGATCGGCGTCGGTGGTAATCCTCCGACCTGGTACGTGTTGTAAGGGGTCACCTTGTCGATCTCGCTCTGCCGGATCGGCCGTCCGAGGCTCCCATTGCCGCCGGCAATGCCATAAATGATGGTCGGGTCCGATTGCAGCCGCATCGACCGCTTCAGGCGATTGATGAAGACGGAGGCCACGCGCGGGCGCTCGTCGACCCTGCCGGTCTCCTTCTCGACGATCGAGGCGAGGATCACCAGCTCCTCGGGCGATTTCAGGGGCAGGTCCTTGTCACGGCGCTCCCAGATGCGGGCGATCGCCCGCTCATGCGCCCTGCGCATGCGTCTGATCAGGGCGCTGCGCTCGGTGCCGCGGGTCACCTTGTAGGTCTCCGGCAACAGCGTGCCTTCCGGCGGCACTTCACCAGCCCCGCCGGTCAGCACTTCGTCCTGCATCAGCCGGGCGATGATCTGCGCGCTGGTCAGCCCTTCGGGGATAGTGATCTTGTGCAGGATCGCCCGGCCCTCGATCAGTCGGTCCATGACGTCGCGCATGCTGACCTGCTCCGGAAACAGATATTCCCCGGCCTTGAGGTTGCTGGCGGCCTTGGCCACATAGACACCGGCGAGAAACAGGGTGCTGTCGGCAATGACGCCCTCCCGCTCGAGGCGGCTGGCGATCTGAGTGACGGTGGCGCCCTCCGGAACGACGACCGCGCGGGTCTGCCTCAGCGGGCCCGGTGCCTCGAACTGCTGCTTGAGGATGAAGAATATTCCGCCCGAGGCGATGAACAGGAAGATCAGAAGCGAGATGAGGCCGTTGCCGAGCATCATGACCGGGTGGCGCTTGCCGCGCCCGTCATCGGGCGGCTGCGGCACGTGTTCCGGCTGGATCGCCTCTCTCGGCGAGCGCGGATAATAGTGATCGGCTCCGGCGTTGCCGAATTCCAGATGTCCCAGAATCTCTTCCGGCTGATCAGGTGCCGCGTCCACCTCGGCGGCATTGCGAGACTTCAAACCAAACACATCGCCCTTCCGTGATCGCGAGCCTTGCCTTGGGGATCAGAAACTAGCCCAGAATTTAGCGATGATTATGGCGAAACGGTGAGCGGCCGATGCCGCCCATGCAGGTCAGCCATCGTAGCGGCGAAAGATTAATGATGCATTGGTCCCGCCGAAGCCGAAGGAGTTGGACAGCACCGTGTCGATATCTCTTTCCCGCGCCTTGTGGGCGACGAGGTCGATCACCGTGTTGACCGACGGATTGTCGAGATTGATGGTCGGCGGAGCCACCTGATCGCGGATGGCGAGAATGGAGAAGATTGACTCCACCGCGCCGGCTGCCCCCAGCAGGTGGCCGATCGCCGACTTGGTCGACGACATCGACAGCCGGCCGGCGGCGTTGCCGAACACCGTTTCGACCGCGTGCAGCTCGATCTCGTCGCCGAGCGGGGTCGAAGTGCCGTGCGCGTTCACATAGTCGATATCTGCCGGCTCGAGGCCGGCGCTCGCGATCGCCGCGCGCATGCAGCGCCGCGCGCCGTCGCCGTCCGCTGCCGGCGCGGTTATGTGATAGGCATCGCCGGACAGACCATAGCCGACGATCTCCGCATAGATATTGGCGCCGCGCGCCTTGGCGTGCTCCAGCTCCTCGACCACCACGATGCCGGCCCCCTCGCCCATGACGAAACCGTCGCGATCCCTGTCGTACGGCCGCGAGGCGCGTTCCGGCTCGTCGTTGAAAGCGGTGGACAAAGCCCGGCACGCGGCGAAGCCGGCCATCGCCAAGCGGCAGACCGGGGACTCGGTGCCGCCGGCGACCATGACCTCGGCATCGCCCAGCGCCACCATGCGCGCCGCGTCGCCGATCGCGTGGGCGCCGGTCGAACAGGCGGTGACGACGGAATGGTTCGGGCCTTTTAGCCGGTGCCGGATGGAAACGTAGCCCGAGGCCAGATTGATGAGACGGCCGGGGATGAAGAACGGGCTCAAGCGCCGGGGCCCGCGGTCGCGAACCAAAAGCGCGCCCTGCTCGATGCCTTCCAGACCCCCTATCCCCGAACCGATCAGGACGCCGCTGCGGACTTCCTGCTCATAGGTGGAGGGGTGCCAGCCCGCGTCGTCGAGCGCCTGCTCGGCCGCGGCCATCGCAAAGGTGATGAACTCGTCGACCTTGCGCTGCTCCTTGGGCTCCATCCAGTCGTCGGGATTGAACGTTCCACCCTCGCCGTCGCCGCGCGGCACCCGGCAGGCGATCTTGGCGGAAATGTCGGAAACGTCGAACTCTACGACTCTACGGGCGCCGCTCAGGCTCGCGATCAGACTGGACCATGTGGTCTCGACCCCGCATCCCAGGGGCGTCACCATGCCGAGGCCGGTCACCGCAACTCGTCTCATCGGCAATCATTCCAGACGACTGTACTGAAGAGCCACCCGGCGGACGAGGCGCTCACCGGCTCAGCCGAACAGGCCTTAGCTGGCGTTCTTTTCAAGAAACTTGACGGCGTCGCCGACCGTCAAAATGGTCTCGGCGGCATCGTCCGGGATCTCGCAGCCAAACTCCTCTTCGAATGCCATAACGAGCTCAACCGTATCCAGGCTGTCGGCCCCCAGATCGTCGATGAAACTGGCGTTTTCCGTGACCTTTTCGGGTTCCACGCCGAGATTCTTGACGACGATCTTCTTTACCCGCTCTGCAATGTCGCTCATAGGCTGCTTCCCCGTTAATTTCCAGACGAACCGAAAGGAACGACCCCGCGGAGCCAAGGCAAGTCCGTGCTCCCCCCGCGCTTTAAGGCCGCCAGCGAAGGGTCCCTCCCTGATCCGGTGAGGTTCGGTCGGCGCGGTTGGTATCACACTTTGCCGCCCTCGACCACCCAAGCCCTTTACCAGCTTACCGACCTGTCCATCAAGCGTGATTGTCGCCGCAGGCAGCGCCCGCCGGCGCATCAGATCATCGCCATTCCGCCGTTCACATGCAGGGTCTGGCCGGTCACATAGGCGGCCTCGGAACTGGCAAGGTAAACCACCGCCGCGGCAACCTCCTCGGCGCTGCCGAGGCGACGGACGGGAACCTTGGTAAGGATCGCCGCGCGCTGCTTGTCGTTGAGCGCTTCGGTCATCGCCGTATCGATGAACCCCGGGGCAACGCAGTTGGCGGTGATGTTGCGGCTGGCGACCTCCTGGGCGAGCGCCTTGGTCATGCCGATCATGCCGGCCTTGGCGGCGGCGTAGTTGCCCTGTCCGGCATTTCCGGTGACGCCGACGACCGATGAGATGCCGATCACCCGGCCCCAGCGCCGCTGCATCATGCCGCGCAGCGCGCCGCGCACGATGCGGAAGCCGGCGGTCAGATTGACGTCGATGACGGCCTGCCAATCCTCGTCGCGCAGGCGCAGGAGCAGTCCGTCGCGGGTCATCCCGGCATTGTTGACGACAATGTCGAGGCTGCCCATCGCCTCCTCGGCGCGCGCGGCAAGGGCATTCACGGCCTCAGAATCGGACAGATCGCACGTCATCGCGTGGGCGCGCTCGCCGAGTTCGGCGGCCAGTTCCTTTAGCAACGGCTCGCGCGTGCCCGACAGGGTTACCGTTGCGCCGCGCCCATGCAGGGCCCTCGCGATGGCCGCGCCGATGCCACCGGATGCGCCGGTGACGAGCGCACATTTCCCCTCAAGATCGAACATTTGCAGGACTCCGGTCAGCTACGGCTGGGCATGTGAAGGCGGGCGCCGGTTTCATGCCGACTCAGGCGAGTTCCGGGGCGTGGGCGGCAATTTCGTCGGGCGTGCCGACGGCGTGCGCGCGCAATTCCCGGTCGATGCGCTTGGCCAGACCGGTCAGTACCTTACCGGCACCGAGTTCGTAAAGGGTGTCGACGCCGTTCTGCGCCATGAAGGCGACGCTTTCGCGCCAGCGCACGGTGCGGGTCACCTGTTCGACCAGCCGCCTGCGGATGTCGTCGGGCTCGGTGATGGGCGCCGCGGTGACGTTGCAGACCAGCGGCACGGCGGTGGGGCGCACCTCGGTCGCGTCCAAGGCATCGGCCATGGCGTCGGCCGCACGCGCCATCAGGGCGCAATGGAACGGTGCGCTCACCGGCAATAGCAACGCCCGTTTCGCGCCCCTGTCGGCGGCGATCCTGATCGCCCGCTCGACCGCCGCCTTGGTGCCCGAGACCACCACCTGGCCCGGCGCATTGTCGTTCGCCGCTTGGCACACCTCGCCTTCGGCGGCGGCATTCGCGACCTCAACGGCGGCGTCGAAATCGAGCCCGATCAGGGCCGCCATTGCCCCCTCGCCCAACGGCACCGCCTTCTGCATCTCGCTGCCGCGCAATCTCAGCAAGCGGGCGGTATCGGCGATGGAGAGCGCGCCGGCGGCGGCGAGCGCGGAATATTCGCCGAGCGAGTGGCCGGCGACATATTTGGCCGCCTCGGCAGTCTTGACGCCCTCCGCCTCGAGCACCCGCACCACTGCCAGGCTGACCGCCATCAACGCCGGCTGGGTGTTGGCGGTGAGCGTCAGTCGGTCCTCCGGGCCCTCCCATATGATGTCGCTGAGCTTCTCGCCGAGCGCCTCGTCGACCTCGTCGAAAACGGCGCGCGCCTGGCGGTAGGCGTCGGCCAAGGCTCGACCCATGCCGACCTGCTGGCTGCCCTGGCCGGGAAACACGAATGCAACCGCCATCTTGCCTTGCCCCCTGATGATGCGCGAGATGGAAGGCGCAAAGTGAACCGATAAGTTGCGATGTCAAGATGCAGCGCCGCCACGCGCCCGGATCGGGTCACGCGCACCCCGTCGAGGCCACTTGCATTGCACAGCAAAAGCCTTATAAACGCGGCCGCTGCAACCGTTTCGGCCGGAGGCTGAACGGAAGGCCGCCAAGTCCTCGGGGCACCATGATTTCCGAGGAACCGCGGCAGGGCCTTGTCGGCCCGGCTTCCCGTGTCTCCGCTCTTTTGCGGTCCTCTTTGAGCCTTTCCGCGTCTTCGCCGGCTTGAAAAGGGGCTTTGCGCCGAAACAGCGAAGTGAAGGAAAGGCCGAAATTCCATGCCGCATTACGAGCATGTGTTCCTGACGCGCCCGGACGTGTCGGCGCAGCAGGTGGAGCAACTTGCCGAGACCTACAAGTCGATCATCGCCGATCAAGGTGGAACCATCGCCAAGACCGAGCAATGGGGTCTGAAGTCGATCGCCTACCGTATGCAGAAGTGCCGCAAGGCGCACTACACCTTGATGAACGTTACCGCTCCACCTGCCGCGGTCGCCGAAATGGAGCGGCAGATGCGGCTCAACGAGGACGTTATTCGGTTCCTGACCATCCGCGTTGAGGCCCACGAAGAAGGCCCTTCGGCGATGATGCGTCGCGAAGCGCGCGAGGAACGCCGCGGTCCGCGTCGCGATGGTGACCGTGACCGCGACCGTGACCGCGACCGTGAGCGGCGGCCGCGCGGCAGGTCGTCCGAGCGCGCGGAGGCGGGACCGGCGAAGGAGGCCAGCAAGGAGACCGAGAAAAAGGCCGTGAAGGCCGATACTGAGGCGGAGGCTGACTAAGAAATGGTGGATGTCGCACAGATGCCGGTCCGGCGGCCGTTCTTCCGCCGCCGCAAGACCTGCCCCTTCTCCGGTCCGAACGCGCCGAAGATCGACTACAAGGATGTCAGGCTCCTGCAACGCTACATGTCGGAGCGCGGCAAGATCGTGCCGAGCCGCATCACAGCGGTGTCGGCGAAGAAACAGCGCGAGCTCGCCCGCGCGATTAAGCGGGCGCGGTTCCTCGGTCTCTTGCCCTACCTTATTCCTTAGGGCCGGAACCGGATTTGAATCTCGGTTGGGACGCAGCCCGCGTCGGACAGGCGGGGTCCAGCGTCTCTAACCGCTTGAAGCGGGACAGCGCGAGACATGGGTTATCAGATCGCCATCGGCTTGGCTGCGGGGCTTGCCGCCGCGCTGGTCTACAGCGCGGCAAACACCGGCACGCCGGCGGCGCTCATCCTGTTCTACGTTGGCACGCTGCCGCTGTTCATCGCCGGCCTCGGCTGGGGCTGGGCCACGGCCGGCCTTGCCGCCATCGCCGGCGCCGTTGCCGTCATGTTCGCCCTCGGGTCGCTCGGCAGCCTCATCTTTATGCTTGCGATCGGTGCGCCGGCGGCTTGGCTCAGCTATCTGGCCGGCCTGTCGCGCCAGACGCAGACGGCGGCCGGCCCGAGGCAGGAATGGTATCCGCTGGGCCGCCTTGTCGCTTGGAGTTCGGTGATCGGAGGCTGCCTGATCCTGCCGGCCATCGCCGCTTTCGGGTTCTCGCTCGAGGCCTATGAGGAGAGCATTCGCGGCGTCTTCGAGCGTCTCATTTCGAACGGCGCGGAGGGGGTGCCGGACGTGCCGCCGGGCTTGGATGCGGAGCAGCTCGCGACCCTTTTTGTGCGCCATATGCCGCCACTGTCGGTGATCATATGGATGGCGGCGACGCTCGCCTGCATGTATCTGGCGGCGCGCATCGTACTGGTCTCCGGAAGGTTCAGGCGACCGTGGCCGGATCTGAAGCGCTTCGAGCTGCCGAACGGGCTCACCATGGCGCTGGCGGCAAGCCTCTTAGCGTCGTTTCTGCCCGGGCTTGCCGGCCTCATCTCCGGCGCCTTCGCGGCCGGCTTCGCTTTCGCCTATACACTCTTGGGCCTGGCGGTCCTGCATGTGGTGACCTTGCCGAGCCCGATGCGGCCGATCTTTCTGGGCGGCGTCTATTTCGCGCTTCTGTTTCTCGGCTGGACGGGAACCGTGCTGAGCTGGACAGGCGCGCTGGTCGCCATGCTCGGCCTGGCCGAGCCGGTGCTCAATTTGCGGGCGCGGACATTCGCCCGCATGCGGGGACGTGGCGGCCCGCCGGCGCCCAGAAACGACAATTCCAATTCAAGGTCCGATTGACGGATTCGCTGACGCAACAGCGACATGGGTAGGAGCAACAAAGATGGAAGTCATTCTTCTCGAACGCATCGCCAAGCTCGGCCAGATGGGCGAGGTGGTCCGCGTCAAAGACGGCTATGCGCGCAATTTTCTGTTGCCGAAGGGCAAGGCCATGCGCGCCAACAAGGCCAATCTGGAGCGCTTCGCGCGCGACCGCGTGCAGCTCGAGGCGCGCAATCTGGAGCGCAAGAGCGAGGCCGAAGAGGTCGCGGCCAAGCTTGGCGGGCAGAGCTTTACCGCCATCCGCTCGGCCGGCGAGACCGACCAGCTTTACGGTTCGGTGTCGACCCGCGACATCGCCGACGTGATCAGCGAGAACGGCTTTTCCGTGCAGCGCACGCAGGTGCAGCTCAATATGCCGATCAAGACCCTCGGCCTGCACCAAGTGGCGATCGCGCTTCATCCCGAGGTCGAGGCCATGGTCACCGTCAATGTCGCGCGCAGCAATGAGGAAGCCGAACGCCAGGCGCACGGCGAGGCCGTGACGCTCGCCCGCGAGGAGAAGATCGAGGAACAGGCGGCGCCGGCCCTGGAAGAGCTGCTCGAGGACGCAGAGCAGGCGCGCGAGGTGGCCGCCGAACTCGCCGAGGAGGAGGCCTCTGAAGCCGCGGAAAGCAAGGCGGAAGCGGACGCCGCGCCGGCCGAGGACGAGGAAAGGACCGAGTAAAACGGGCGAACGTGCCGCTTGAGCCGTCGGCGCAAGCCAGAACAACACGCCAGTCTCACACCCGCGTCCCAAGAGCGGTTATTGCCGAACGCGATAAGTTACGTAAAATGCGATCCGGCATTATCCAAGTAGCGGCAGTTGGGACGTCATGCCCTGGTTCTTGCTCGATCGTATGTTGCGACGCATGGTCCGCCACGGCGCGCTGGAGGTGGTCGTTCCGGACGGGTCGCTGCTCAGCTACGGCGTGACGGGCGCCAAGCCGCGGGTGCGCATCGCGGTCGACAAGTCGTTGCTCGGCTGGCGGATTCTGCTGCGCCCCAGCCTCGCAGTTGGCGAGGCCTACACAGACGGGCATCTCAGGATCGTCGAGGGCACGCTGCGCGATTTCCTCGACATTGCGCTGATTTCGCGGGCCATGGCCTTGCCTGCCGGTCGGTTCGGGCGGCTGCTTGAACGGTTGGCGGAAATTTTCAACTATCCGAAGGTGCTCAACTGGGTCGGCCGGGCGGAGCGCAATGTCCGCCACCATTACGACCTTTCGCACGCCCTCTATGAAATCTTTCTCGATTCGGACCTGCAATATTCCTGCGCCTATTTCTGCGAAGAGGAGGAAACGCTCGAGCAGGCGCAGGTCAACAAGCAGCACCATCTGGCGCAGAAGCTGCTTCTCGCGCCGGGCATGCGGGTGCTCGACATCGGCTCGGGATGGGGTGGGCTGGCGATCTTCCTGGCTCAGAATTTCGATGTCGAGGTCACCGGCGTGACCCTCTCCGTCGACCAGTACGAGGTGTCGAACGCGCGCGCCGCGGCGGCCGGCCTCGCCGACAGGGTCAAATTCAAGCGGCTCGACTATCGGCTGGAGAAGGGCCCCTACGACCGCATCGTGTCGGTCGGCATGTTCGAGCATGTCGGTAGACCGCACTACCCCGAGTTCTTCGAACACGTTTACGACCTGCTCACCGAGGACGGGGTCGCGGTGCTGCACACCATCGCCCGGATGACCCCGCCGGCGCCGATCAATCCGTGGATCAGGCGTTACATCTTTCCCGGCGCCTATCTGCCGAGCCTGTCGCAGCTTGCACCGATCCTCGAGCGCCGCGGCTTCTATCTGACCGATTTCGAGAATTGGTGCCTGCATTACGCCGCCACGCTGCGGCACTGGAGCGAGCGCCTGGCCGCGCACCGCTCGCAGGTGGAGGAGATGCTCGATGAGCGCTTCTACCGCATGTGGCAGTTCTACCTGCATGGCTCCGAGGCAGCCTTCCGCCATCAGGGCTTGACGGTGTTCCAGATGCAGCTTGCGAAAAAAATCGATTCCGTACCCCTGTCCCGGGATTACATCTATGCTGTCGGCCCGCCGCGAATCGGCGAGGCAAAGCTGCACCGCATAGCCGGGCGGTAAAGGTCAAGCATTTCAGCGTCAATGACGGCCCCAAATTCGGGCGCCTGTGAATAGCGGGTATGAATGGCGATTTGTGCCGCCTGCGGCTTGTTGTCGGGCGTCGGCGGCGTTATCGCTTTAACCAACAGACCGAACGATAAGAATTATGGACAGCACAAGCCAAGCCCGGACGGCGGACCCGGGCGACGACTTGCCCTTCCGCCAGGCGCCACACAATATCGAAGCCGAACAGGCGCTGATCGGGGCCATCCTGGTCAACAATGACGCCTATTTCCGGGTCATGGACTTCCTTGAGCCGGGGCATTTCTTCGAGCCGGTCCACGCCCGCATCTACGACATCGCCGGTCAGCTCATCCGGGCGACCAAGCTTGCCTCGCCGATCACGCTGAAAACCTTCTTCGAGAGAGAAGAGCTTGTTCCGGGCGTCAGCGCCCAGGCCTATCTGGCGCGCCTTGCCGGCGCGGCCACCACGGTCATCAACGCCGCCGATTACAGCCGCGCCATTTACGACCTCGCCATCCGCCGCAACCTGATCCTGATCGGCGAGGATCTGGTCAACACCGCCTTCGATTCGCCCGTCGAGCACCCGCCCCAGGCGCAGATCGAGGAGGCCGAGCAGCGCCTGTTCGAACTCGCCGAGCGTGGCAAATACGGCTCGGGCTTCCTCAACTTCTCCGCCGCCCTCACCCACGCCGTCGACATGGCGGCGGCCGCCTATCAGCGCGACGGCGGCCTGTCGGGGCTGGCCACGGGCTTTCGCGACCTCGACCGGATGATGGGCGGGTTGCAGAGCTCCGACCTCGTCATCATCGCCGGCAGGCCGTCCATGGGCAAGACGGCGCTCGCCACCAACATCGCCTACAATATCGCCAACAAATATCGCACCGAGACCGACGCAGACGGCACCGAGCGGGTCGTCGACGGCGCGGTGGTCGGCTTCTTCTCGCTCGAAATGTCGGCCGAGCAGCTGGCCACGCGGTTGATCTCCCAGGAGGCCAGAATCGCCTCGAACCTTATCCGCCGCGGCAAGATCGACGAGGCGGAATTCGGCCGCCTGCAGACCTTCGCTCAAACGATGCAGAACATCCCGCTCTACATCGACCCGACCGGCGGCATCACCGTCGCCCAGCTCGCGGCCCGCGCCAGGCGCCTGAAGCGGCAGCGGAACATGGGCCTGATCATCGTCGACTATCTGCAGCTGCTGTCCGGATCGAGCCGGCGAGCGGCCGAGGGCCGGGTCCAGGAGGTTTCGGAAATCACCACCAATCTCAAGGCTTTGGCGAAGGAACTTAATGTGCCGATCCTGGCCCTATCGCAGCTTTCCCGCCAAGTTGAGAACCGCGACGACAAGCGCCCGCAGCTCTCGGACTTGCGCGAATCCGGCTCCATCGAGCAGGACGCCGATATCGTCATGTTCGTCTTTCGCGAGGAATATTACCATTCCCGTCGCGAGCCCAAGGCGGGCACCGACGATCACCTGAAATGGCAGGCGGAGGGCGAAAACATCCTCAATCTGGCCGAGGTGATCATCGCCAAGCAGCGCCACGGGCCGATCGGCACCGTGAAGCTGCAGTTCACCGGCGAGTTCACCCGCTTCCACGACCTTATCGAGGAAGGCCATCTGCCGCCGGGCTGGGAGGATTAGGATCCACGCGCCGCTTGATCGTGGTCGCCTGAGCGGGCACAACAGCCGCCATGGCCGTTTCAGCAACCGAGGAGGCCGGCGCCAGGCTGACCATCGACCTGAAGGCGCTCGCCGCCAATTACCGCCTTCTGGCCGGCCGCGTCGGGGCTGCGGAATGCGCCGCCGTGGTCAAGGCCGACGCCTATGGGCTTGGCGTCGAAAAGGTCGTGCCGGCGCTGGCTGATGCGGGCGCGCTGACCTTTTTCGTCGCCCTGCCCAATGAGGCGCGCCAGGTCCGCTCGCTTGCCGGCGAGGCGACGGTCTATATCCTCAACGGGCTGACGCCGGGGGCGGCCGCGACCTATGCGGAAATCGGCGCCCGGCCGGTTCTGTGCACGGCAGACGAGGTCGCCGAGTGGGCCTCCTTCTGCCGCGCGGCGGGCAAGCGGCTGCCGGCGGCCCTTCATGTCGACACCGGCATGAACCGGCTCGGCCTGTCGCTTGCCGAGGCCCGCGCCTTGGCGCGGGAGACAGCCGGCGCGCTCGACGATTTCGAGCTTGCTCTGGTGATGAGCCATTTCGTCTCCTCAGAGCTTCCCGACGATCCGCTCAACGCCAGCCAGATTGCCGATTTCGCAGCCCTCGGGGCCCTGTTCGCAGGCGTGCCGGCGAGTCTTGCCAACTCTTCCGGGATTTTCCTGTCGCAACAACCGCATTTCGACCTGGTGCGCCCCGGCTACGCGCTTTACGGCGGCAACCCGCAGCCGGGCTTGCCCAATCCCATGGCTCCGGTGGTGCGGCTCGAAGCGCGCATCATGCAGCTTCGCAACGTCAAAGCCGGCGCCACTGTCGGCTACAACGCTCAGTGGACCGCGCCCGGCCCGCGGCGCCTTGCGACGCTGGCGCTCGGCTATGCCGACGGATTTCCGCGCCCTGCCGGGGCTGCCTGCGATCGGCCCGGCGGCGGCGCGATTATCGCCGGCAAGCCCTGCCCCGTCGTCGGGCGGGTATCCATGGACTTGATCGTCGCCGACGTGACCGGGCTTGGGGAGGGCGCGGTGCGGCGCGGTGATTGGGCCTGCGTGCTTGGTCCCGAGATCGGCGTCGACGCGCTCGGCGAAGCCGGCGGCACCATCGGCTACGAGATCCTCACCCGGCTCGGCCGCCGCTTCGCCCGCATTTATGTCGACGGCACGACAGGGGCCGCCTGACCCCCATGGCCCGCCCGCGCAACCCCTTCGTCTGCCAGAGCTGCGGTGCGGTGGCGTCGAAATGGAGCGGGCGTTGCGAATCCTGCGGCGAATGGAACACGCTTGTCGAGGAGCAGGCGGTTCCTCCCGCCCCCGGCCGCAAGCCGCGCAAGGGCCGCGCCTTTTCGCTGACCGCTCTTGACGGCAAGCTGAGCCCCGCCCCGCGCACCGGGACGGGCATCGCCGAGCTCGACCGGGTCACCGGCGGCGGTCTGGTGCCGGGCTCGGCGATCCTGGTCGGCGGCGATCCCGGCATCGGCAAGTCGACGCTGCTGTTGCAGGCGGCGGCCTCGGTTGCGGCCGGCGGCAGGCGGGCCGTCTATATCTCCGGCGAGGAGGCGATCGCCCAGTTGCAGCTTCGCGCCAAACGCCTCGGGCTTGACGGCGCCGGCGTGGCGCTGGGTTCCGAGACCAACGTCGAGGACATCCTCGCCACGCTTCAATCCGAACCGCCGGCAGGCCTCGTGGTGATCGATTCGATCCAGACCATGTGGAGCGACGCCGTGGAATCGGCGCCCGGCACCGTCGCCCAGGTGCGTGCCGCGGCCCAGGCGCTGATCCGCTACGCCAAGGGCTCGGGCGCGGCCGTAGCCCTCGTCGGCCACGTCACCAAGGACGGCCAGATCGCCGGCCCCCGCGTCGTCGAGCACATGGTCGACGCGGTGCTCTATTTCGAGGGCGACGGGCTGCACCAGTTCCGCATCCTGCGCGCGGTCAAGAACCGCTTCGGGCCGACCGACGAGATCGGCGTCTTCGAGATGACCGGCGAGGGCCTGAGCGAGGTCGCAAACCCGTCGGCGCTGTTCCTGAGCGAGCGCGATGGGGGAACGCCGGGGGTCGCCGTCTTCGCCAGCATGGAGGGCACACGGCCGATCCTGGTCGAGGTGCAGGCGCTGGTCGCGCCCTCGCCGCTCGGCACACCGCGCCGCGCCGTGGTCGGCTGGGACGCGAGCCGTCTGGCGATGGTGCTTGCCGTGCTCGACGCGCGCTGCTCCCTTAGGCTTGCCGGCCTCGACATCTATCTCAACGTCGCCGGCGGCTTGCGCATCGCCGAGCCTGCCGCCGATCTCGCCGCCGCGGCGGCCATCGTCTCTTCGCTCGCCGACGTGGCGCTTCCCGCCGATACGGTCTATTTCGGCGAGATCGGCCTTTCCGGCGCTATCCGCCGCGTCGGTCACATGCCGGCGCGACTGCGCGAGGCGGAAAGCCTCGGCTTCCGCGCCGCAGTGTGCCCGGCGGCGGGCGGCGACAAGGACATGGCGGCGACGAAACTGAAGCTTGAGCCCGTATCGCGGCTCTACGAGCTCGTTTCCCTGATCGCCGCGGCCGCAGGCCGGCCACTGGAGTCGCTGCGCGTTGTTCCGGCCGGCGCCGGGGACTAGAGCGGTTCATGGTTATAGGGAACCATTTGACCGGGATGATTTTGCGCCGGGGCC
>JAUYJB010000124.1 GCA_030688605.1 Hyphomicrobiales bacterium | reverse complement strand
GCCTGATGGTGGTGATGATCTCGTTCTCCTGCAGCGGCAGGAGATTGATCAACGCCTTACCGCGCGCCTGGGGTGCAGGCGCCGGCAGGCGCCAGTCGTTGAGCTTGTAAACGATGCCGCGCGAGGAGAAGAACAGCACCGGCGTGTGGGTCGAGGCGACGAACAGTCGGGCGACAAAATCCTCCTCCCGCGTCGCCATGCCGGCCCGGCCCTTGCCGCCGCGCCGCTGTGCCCGGTAGGTCGACAGCGGCACCCGCTTGATATAGCCGCGGTGGCTGACCGTCACCACCATGTCCTCGCGCTGGATCAGGTCCTCGTCCTCGACCTCGCCTTCATCTTCGACGATCTCGGTGCGGCGCGGGGTGGCGAACTCGTCGCGCACGTCTGTCAGCTCCCTCTTGATGATGTCGAGGATGCGCGCCCGCGAGCGCAGGATCTCCAGATAGTCGCCGATCTCGGCGCCGAGCTTGTTCAGTTCGTCGGCGATCTCGTCGCGGCCGAGCCCGGTCAGCCGCTGCAGCCGCAAATCGAGAATGGCGCGCGCCTGCTCGTCGGACAGCCGGTAGGTGCCGTCCTTGCGCAGCTGGTGGCGCGGATCGGCGATCAACGCGATCAGCGGCGCCATGTCCTTGGCCGGCCAGTCGCGGCTCTTGAGCGCCTCGCGCGCGCTCGCAGGGTCCGGCGCGGTGCGGATCAGGCGGATGACCTCGTCGATATTGGCGACCGCGATGGCCAGCCCCACCAGCACATGGGCGCGGTCGCGCGCCTTCATCAAGAGGTGCTTGGTGCGCCGCCCAATGACCTCCTCGCGAAACGCCGTAAAGGCCTGGATCAGGTCCTTCAGCCCCATCAGCTCGGGCCGGCCGCCGGTCAGCGCCACCATATTGCAGCCGAAGGTCGATTGCAGCGGCGAGAAGCGGTAGAGCTGGTTGAGGACGATGTCGGACATCGCATCGCGTTTCAGCTCGACGACCACGCGGATGCCGTCGCGGTCGGATTCGTCGCGGATGTCGGCGATGCCCTCGATGCGCTTGTCGCGCACCAGATGGGCGATCTTCTCGACCATCGAGGCCTTGTTGACCTGATACGGCACCTCGGTGATGACCAGCGCCTCGCGCTCCTTGCGGACGGTCTCCACATGGACCCGGCCGCGCATGGTCACTGAGCCGCGGCCGGTATGGTAGGCGGAGCGGATGCCGGCGCGGCCGAGGATGATGCCGCCGGTCGGAAAATCCGGCCCCGGCACGATCTCGATGAGCCCGGCCACGGTGATGTCCGGGTCGTCGATCAGCGCGATGCAGGCGTCGATCACCTCGCCCAGATTGTGCGGCGGGATGTTGGTCGCCATGCCGACGGCGATGCCACCGGCGCCGTTGGCGAGCAGGTTCGGAAAGCGCGCCGGAAGCACCGTCGGTTCGCGCTCGGAATTGTCGTAGTTGTTCTGGAAATCGACGGTGTCCTTGTCGATGTCCTCGAGTAGCGCGTGGGCCGGCTTGCCGAGGCGGATCTCGGTGTAGCGCATCGCCGCCGGCGGGTCGCCGTCGATGGAGCCGAAATTGCCCTGGCCGTCGAGCAGCGGCAGTCGCATGGAAAAGTCTTGCGCCATGCGCACCAGCGCATCGTAGATCGACTGGTCGCCATGCGGGTGATACTTGCCGATGACGTCGCCGACGACGCGTGCCGATTTGCGGTACGGCTTGTTCCAGTCATAGCCGCTCTCGTGCATCGAATGGAGGATGCGCCGATGCACCGGCTTGAGCCCGTCGCGCACGTCGGGCAGCGCCCTAGAGACGATCACGCTCATCGCGTAATCGAGGTAGGAACGCTTCATCTCCTCGGTGATGGAGACCGGAGCGATGTCGGCCGGAGGCTCGCCTTCGGGGCGCGTCGGATTATCTGCCAAGGACCGAATCCAAAGTTCGTTTGAACACGCTCATTTATAGCCGATTTGGCGCCGCAAAGCCACTGTCAAGCCCTTGCAGGTGTCTGAAAAACGTATTACAAATCAATTGGATATACGGCGATCATAAAAACGGCGCAACTCTTTTCCAGGCCCCGTGGCACGGTGTCGATCGAAAGCCGTCCGCGTCCCTGTCGCAGGCGCCTCGCACGGGCGGCAAGGAGGTCCGCGAAATGCCGGCCGATTTTCTGCTCAAGGCCTTCGTGACGCTGTTCGTGATCGTCGATCCGCTGGCGCTGGCGCCGGTGTTTCTCGCCTTGACGTCGGGCCTTGGCAACGCCGAGCGGCGTCAGGTCGCGCTGCGCGCGGTCCTCATCGCCTTTGTCGTGCTCACGGCTTTCGCACTTGGCGGCCAGCGCTTCGTCGCGCTGTTGGGGATCTCGTTTCCCGCCTTCCGCATCGCCGGCGGGCTGTTATTGTTTTCCATCGCCTTCGAGATGCTGTTCGAGAAGCGCCAGGCGCGTCACGAAGCGACGGCGGAAGCCGCGCGCGGCGAAGGCGAGATCCAGCAGATCGCCGCCTTCCCACTCGCCATTCCGCTGATCTCGGGCCCCGGTGCGATCACCGCGACCATGCTGCTGGCGGCGTCCGCGCACGGCGATTATCTGCGTCTCGGCCTGCTGGTCGCCGTCATCGCCGTGGTCATGGCGGGTTGCCTGACCGTCGCGCTCTTGGCCTCGCGCGTCGACAAGCTCCTCGGCGTTACCGGGCGTATCGTCTTTTCGCGCCTGCTGGGTGTGGTCCTGGCCGCGCTGGCCGTCCAGTTCGTCGTCGACGGGGTTTCCGAGCTCGTCCGCGGCGCAAGCAGCTAGGGCAGGGCGACCGTCACCGTGCGTCCACCGAGCCCGTGCACCTTGTCGTTGGCGCGGACCGTGACCTGGCCGATCGCGGCCGGGAACTCGACACCGCTCAGGCTGCGCGCGAAGGGCTGCTCGTTTTCATGCGGATGCAGAAGCACCCGGGTTGCCAGCACCGTCCCGTCCGGCGCCACGACATCCCAGCGGTCGGCGTAATGGTCCCAGCCCTCGTCGCCGTGCCGCACCGTGACGTCGAACCGGTAAACCCCCGCGCCCGTCGCTACGGCCTTGACCGCGACAACGTCCGCCTCGCCCGCTGCGGCGCCGTCGAGCGGGCAGCCGAAACCGAGGCCAAAACCGAGAAGCGCTACGATCACAAGCAAGGGCACGCTATTGTTCCATCGATGGTTGCATGGTGCCGCCCTTCCCTATCACGAAGGGAACGGCGCGGGCACCCGCCGGAGAAGGGGAGAATCGAGCCATGCCGGCGCACGGATCGAAAAAGGTCATCCACGCGGCGCTTGCCGGAAACTCGCTGATCGCCGTCACGAAGTTTGCCGCCGCCGCCTATACCGGCTCCTCGGCGATGCTGTCGGAGGCCATCCATTCGGTCGTCGACACCGGCAATCAGGGCCTGCTGCTTTACGGCTTGCGCCGCGCCAGGCAGCCGGCCGACGCCCAGCATCCTTTCGGCCACGCCCGCGAGCTTTACTTTTGGGCCTTCTTCGTCGCCATTCTGATCTTCGGGCTCGGCGCCGGCATTTCCATCTATGAGGGGCTGGCCGAGATCCGCGCGCCCCACCCGATCACCAGCCCGCTCGTCAACTTCGCGGTGCTGGCGGCCGCCCTCCTGTTCGAGCTTGCCGCCTGGATCGTCGCCTTCCGCGAGTTCCGCAAGGTGAAGGGCGAGGGCGGCTACCTTGCCGCCGTGCGACGCTCCAAGGACCCGACCGTGTTCACCGTCCTGTTCGAAGATACCGCCGCCATGCTCGGCCTCATTGTCGCGGCGATCGGCATCGCCTTGGCGGTCCATCTGGGTCGGCCGTGGATCGACGGCGCCGCCTCGATCGGCATCGGCCTGGTGCTCGCCGTGACCGCGGCGCTGCTCGCCTATGAATGCAAGGGGCTGCTGATCGGCGAGGCGGCCGACCCGTGGGTCGCAGCCGGCATTCGCCGCATCATCGGCGAGAAGACCGCGATCCGCGCCATCAACGAGCTGCGCACCCTGCATCTCGGCCCCGACGACATATTGCTGGCGCTGTCGGTCGATTTCATCGACCAAGTGGGCTCGGTCGAGATCGAGGAGACGATCAACGATCTGGAACGGCGCATCAAGACCGATTACCCGGACATCAGGCGGCTGTTCATCGAGGTGCAGTCGGCCGAGGACCACCGGGAATCCCTCGAGCGGGCCCGCGCCGCGCGCGAGGCCGAGGAACCGGAACGCAGCGGGGGCATCTGAACATTCGCGCAAGATCGGCGGTCGGGGCAACCGCGGGCCCGTCCGATGGTGGGACACCGCCCTTCCCCACCCGTCATTCTCGCGCCTGGGTCTTGCCGAAGGCCATCCCGAGGAGAGGCAGGGGCCGGAATCCGGAGCCGGGATGACCGGAGCGCCGCGCCCGGCTGCTTGGACCGCGTCATCCGGCATTGTCGGGCAAAGTGGCGGTGCTATTGACAGACCGTGCGGAAGGGCCAAAGCTGAGGGCTTGGGCAGCGGAGGCTCGGAGCGTGACAGCAGGGTCCGAGGCGTCGATCCGCATCGATGCGCCGTTTGACACGGCCCGCGCCGACCGGCTCATGGAGGAAGCGGGCATTGACGTGCTTCTGGCGACGTCGAAGCACAACGCCGGCTACCTGCTCGGCGGATATCGCTTCTTTTTCTTCTCGACCATGGATGCGATCGGCCACAGCCGCTATTTGCCGATCGTAATCTACGTCAAGGGCCGGCCCGAGGAAGCCGCCTATATCGGCAATGCCATGGAGGGCTGGGAGCACGCGAACCGGCCTTTCTGGACTCCAACCGTGCACCTTTCCTCCTGGGGCACAACGGATGCCGCGAAATTGGCGATCGCGCACCTCGGGAAGACCGGCAAGGCCGGCGCACGGATCGGCATCGAACCCGGCTTCTTGCCGGCAGACGCGCATGCGGCACTGACGGAAGGAACCGGCAGCGCCGGCCTTGCGGACGCCACCGGCGTGCTGGAACGGCTCAGGGCGATCAAGACGCCCGCCGAGCTTGCGAAATTGCGCACGGCTTCGGAACTGATTACCGAGTCGATGCTGGCGACCATCGCCTGGGCGCGCGAAGGATCGACCAAGCTCGAGATCGTCGAGCGGATGCGGCGTGAGGAAACCAATCGCGGATTGGAGTTCGACTACTGCCTGTTGACGTTCGGCGTGGACAAGAACCGCGCCCCGTCGGGCCGAGCCTGGAAGACCGGCGAGATCATGTCCATCGATTCCGGCGGCAACCATGACGGCTATATCGGCGACCTCTGCCGGATGACCGTGCTGGGTGAGCCGGATGCGGAACTGCAGGATCTCTTGGCCGAGGTCGATGGCGTGCAGCAGGCCGTCTTCGCCGAGATCCGAGCCGGCGCAATCGGCGGCGATGTGATCGCCTGCGGCAACGAAGTGCTGAAATCCGGTCCCAATTCGGGTGTCACCGACCTCGTCATCCACGGCATGGGGCTGGTCAGCCACGAGGTTCCGTTCCTGATAAACAACCGGATCTATGACGGCGTGGACGCCGAGCGGCCGCTTAAGGCAGGAATGGTGCTTTCGGTTGAAACCACGATGGCTCACGCGCGGCGCGGCTACATCAAGCTGGAGGATACCGTCGCGGTGACGGCGGACGGCTACGAGCTGTTCGGCGACCGTGGCCGCGGCTGGAACCGCGGCGGAAGCTCACGCGTCCCGGCATAGAGCTTGCGCTCTCGCCGTCGCTTGTCACGGATGACGAAAACCGTGCAGACCGGTCTCAATCGCGCTCAGCCGCAAGGCACTAGAACGGGATTTCGTCGTCGAGCTCGGCGGCGGCCGAGCCGGAGGAGTTCTGCATCGGGCTTGCGCGGCCGAAATCACCCGTCGCCTTGTCGCGCCAGGAATCCGACGTCGCGACCCTCAGATTGGCGACCGGCCGACCGCCCAGTCAATGATTTTCTCGCCATTGGTTAACCCCAAAATAACGCTCGTAGGGAATAAAGGCATACTGGCGGGCCGCACGAGCTATGAAATCATGTTCAGAATATTGTTTTCTCTGACCCTGAAGCGGGCATTTTGGCTGACGACGCTTGTCGGGCTCACCTTTTTCGTGGGGAGTCTCGTCGTACTGATTGTCTCTGGTGCTGGCTGGGCCGGCGCCGTCATCCCCACCATTTCTGAATCGGTGCTCGCTGTCATCCTCTCCGCGGTCATTGCCCAGTTTACGATCAGCATCGTGGGAGCAGTGCTCCTACGACATCAAAACCGCGAAATCGCGCAGTTGCGCACCGCCACCGACAGCATGGCGCAAGGTCTGTGCATGTTCGACTCCTCGGAACGTCTCGTTGTATGCAACTCGCAATATTACAGTATGTATGAGTTAACGCCAGATGACGTGAAGCCGGGGGCGACGCTGTCCGAAGTGCTGGCAAAGCGGGTTGCCAAGGGCACGTTCTCTCGCGACCCCCATCAATATCGAGCAGAGTTTTTGAATGCGGTGCGACAAGGGCGAACCATTGTGCACGAGGTCAAGTCCAAGGGCGGGCACCTCCTGTTGGTCACAAACCATCCGATGAAGGGGGGTGGCTGGATCGGCACTCACGAGGACGTCACCGAGAGGCGGCAGGTCGAGCAGCAACGCACGGCCATGCAACTTAAAGAAGAACGCCGCGCCGCCATCGAAAACGCGATCTCGGAATTCCGCCAGCGCGCCGAAAATCTGTTGCGAACCGTGACCGAAAGAGCGGTCATAATGCACTCGACGGCAATGCACCTATTCGATGCGTCCGGCCATACATCGCAACGTGCCGAAAGCGCGGTGCAAACGTCGAACGAAGCCTCGACGAATGTCGAGCACGTGGCGAGCGCCGCCGGAGAATTGTCGAACTCAATTGCCGAAATAGCACGACGGCTCAGCGAAAGTGCCGACGTCGTCCGGTCTGCAGTCAGCGAAGCGGAGATTACGAATCAGGAAATCAACGCCCTTGCGCAGGTCGCGCAGAAGATCGGCGATATCACAAAGCTGATCCGCGACGTTGCCGGGCAAACCAATCTGCTGGCGCTCAATGCCACAATTGAAGCGGCACGCGCCGGCGAGGCAGGTCGCGGCTTCGCGGTGGTCGCTTCCGAGGTGAAGTCGCTCGCGGCACAGACCGAAAAGGCAACCGCGGATATTTCGCGCCAGATCATGGAGGTGCAGAACTCGAGCGGCAAGGCCGTTGAGGCGTTCGGGCGAATCGCGAAGCGCATGGACAAAATCAACGATTACACATCCGCGATCGCCGCCTCGGTGCAGGAACAAAGCGCCGCTACAGATGACATTTCCCGTAACGTGACAAGCGCCGCCGACGGAACAAAGTTGGTTGCAGCCGTATTGAACGACGTAGCCAGCGCTACCGCCAGTAACCAACAATCGGCACAGACCGTGCTCACCGCATCGGCGTCGGTGGAGGAGGCAGCCGCCGATTTGCGCAACGAAGTCAAGAGCTTCCTTGCCAAGGTGGCTAACTAGACGGCCGCACGTCATATGTCGGCGGCGGGCACTTTTGCGACATCCGACGCAGCGTTCCATCGGTCCGGGCCGGATTCGAAAGCGGACATGTCGCGCTTCGGTGATCAACCGTCGTCTATGAGGATACGCTCTAAAACGGAATCTCGTCGTCGAGCTCGGCGGCGGCCGAGCCGGAGGAGTTCTGCATCGGGCTTGCGCGGCCGAAATCGCCCGTCGCCCCCTGGTCCCGCTCGCCGCCGGTCCGGCTGTCGAGCATGGTCAGCGTCGAATTGAAGCCCTGCAGCACCACTTCGGTGGTGTAGCGCTTCTGGCCGGACTGGTCCTCCCATTCGCGGGTTTGAAGCTGGCCCTCCAGATAGACCTTGGAGCCCTTGTGCAGATATTGCTCGGCGATCCGGCACAGCCCCTCGCTGAAAATCACCACGCGGTGCCACTCGGTGCGCTCGCGCCGCTCGCCCGTCGCCTTGTCGCGCCAGGAATCCGACGTCGCGACCCTCAGATTGGCGACCGGCCGGCCGTCCTGGGTGTGGCGGATTTCCGGATCCGCGCCCAGATTGCCGATCAGAATGACCTTGTTGACGCTGCCGGCCATCGCTTCCGTCTCCTTGACTTCGGTCCGCCCACCTGCCCCGGGTCCCTCGTCTACCCTATCGCCCGCAGGCTCCGGCAGGCCATCGCAAGCTTGCTCTTATCCACAGCGGGCTGTCAATGTTCCTATTATGTTCTAGTCGGGCGCAAAGTGCAACCGCTCTTTGCCGCGGCCGCGAGCGGCCGCCGCCGCTTCGCCGCAAGAGGCGCGGCAAAGCCTCCGCGCGGCCGTGAAGACCTGCGTCGACCGATTTCCGAAGTGTGATCCGTTGCCCGCCGACGAGCGCTGGCGGGAATTGGCGAGGCCCTTGGTTGAAGGCCGCACCCGTGTCGGTCCGCACGAACTCGTCGACGCTGCCGGCCGTCGCGCCCGCCGCCTTGAAACAGGTCCGCCCCACCTCCCCAGGTCCCGAATCCACCCTATCGCCGAGTCGCCGCGGCGCGCCATCGCAAGCTTGCGCTTATCCACAGTCGCCTGCTAATGTTCTTATTATGTTCTAGCTGGGCGCAAAGCGCAACCCTTCCTCGGCGCAAGCCAAGGGACGGATTTGGCGTATCATGCGGCGGAAATGGGAAGCGGCATGTTTCGGCTGGTCGCATCGCTGGTTTTGATTCTCACCCTCGCCGCGCCCGCGCAGGCGGCTGTCGGCGCGTGGGCAGGCCTTTCCCCGAACGGCCCGGCCCTGCCCCCGTCCGGCGGCCCGCCTCTACGGACCGAACCGGACCTTGCCCGGGCGCTCCACGACTACGACGCGGCGATCGCCCGCAACCCCGACGATCCGTTCGCCTATCACGGGCGCGCGGTGATCTGGCACCGCCTCGGCGAGCTGGAGCGCGCCATCGCCGACTATGACAGGGCCATCGCGCTGGCGCCCGCCTATGCCGAGGCTCACCGGGACCTCGGCGATGCCTGGTACGGCAGGGACGAGTTCCTTCGCGCCATTGCCGGCTATGCGAAGGCGGTCGATCTCAATCCCCGCGATTTCATCGCCTACAACAATCGCGGCGCCGCCAACGAGATACTGGGCTTTCTCGACCGGGCGATCGCCGACTATACCAAAAGCGTCGAACTCAACCCCGGCTATGCCCGGGCGTACCGGAATCGCGGCGATGCCTGGGACAAGAAGGGCGAGTCCGCGCGGGCCATCGCCGACTACGACAAGGCGATTGCCCTCAACCCGCGCGACTATGTGGCCTATCTCAACCGGGGTGCGACCTTCAACAATATGGGCAGGCCCGAGCGGGCGCTCGCCGACTTCAATCAATCGATTGAATTGAACCCGGATGTCGCCCTAAGCTACTGGAATCGCGCCATTATTCGGGTCAACAGGGGCGATGTCGACGAGGCGATCGGCGACTTTTCGCGGGCGATCGCGCTCGATCCGGCCGATGCGGAAAGCTATGCCGAGCGCGGCTGGCTGCGGGCGCGCCGGGGCCAGATCATAAGCGCGATCAAGGACTTGGCGATGACCCTCCGGCTCAGAATTGCCCGCTCGGAAGGCGCCCGCCGCTGGGTCGAACTGTTCCAATTGGTCGCCGACATGTTCGGTTTCGACCCGGAAAGTCCCGCCCTCGAGACCGGGGATGCCGCCGGAGGCTGACCGTCGCCGGCCCAGGATGCCGCGTCTCGCCTTGCCCATTGCCGCCATCGGCCAACTCGCTTAAGTGCTTAAGCCATGCCCGACCCTTCCCGACAGATCTCCGTGCGCGGCGCGCGCGAGCACAATCTGAAGAACGTCGATGTCGACATTCCGCGCGACAAGCTCGTCGTGATCACCGGCCTCAGCGGCTCCGGCAAGTCGTCGCTCGCCTTCGACACCATCTATGCCGAGGGCCAGCGGCGCTATGTGGAGTCTCTCTCCGCCTATGCCCGCCAGTTCCTGGAGATGATGCACAAGCCCGACGTCGACCAGATCGACGGGCTGTCGCCGGCGATCTCGATCGAGCAGAAGACGACCTCCCGAAATCCGCGCTCGACGGTCGCCACGGTGACCGAGATCTACGACTATATGCGGCTCTTGTTCGCCCGCGCCGGCGTGCCCTATTCGCCGGCCACAGGCCTTCCCATCGAGAGCCAGACGGTGAGCCAGATGGTCGACCGCGTCCTGGCGCTGCCCGAGGGGACGCGGCTCTATCTGCTGGCGCCGATGGTGCGCGGGCGCAAGGGCGAGTACAGAAAAGAGCTCGCGGACCTGATGAAAAAGGGCTTCCAGCGGGTCAGGATCGACGGCACCTTCCACGAGATCGCCGAGGCGCCTTCGCTCGACAAGAAGTTCAAGCACGACATCGACGTGGTGGTCGACCGCATCGTCGTGCGCGGCGACATCGCGGCGCGGCTCGCGGACTCGCTCGAAACGGCGCTGGAGCTTGCCGACGGCATCGCCGTCGCCGAGTTCGCCGATGCGCCGGCGAAGGCCGCAAGACAGGACCCCTCCCCGGACCTTCGGTCCGACCCTCCCCTTTCAGGGGAGGGAGAAGAGGAAGCTCCTCCCCCTGAAAGGGGGAGGCTGAAGGAGGGGGTCATCTCCGCCGACAAACCCGCCAAGGCCGCAAGACAGGACCCCTCCCCGGACCTTCGGTCCGACCCTCCCCTTTCAGGGGAGAGAGAAGAGGAAGCTCCTCCCCCTGAAAGGGGGAGGATGAAGGAGGGGGTCATTTCCGCCGCCAAGCCCGACCGCCTCATCTTCTCGCAGAAATTCGCCTGCCCGGTCTCCGGCTTCACCATCTCCGAGATCGAGCCCAGGCTGTTCTCCTTCAACAACCCGTTCGGCGCCTGCCCGGCCTGCGGCGGGCTCGGCGCCGAGCCCAAGGTCGACGCAAGCCTGGTGGTGCCGGACGGGACATTGACGCTGAGGCGCGGCGCCATCGCCCCCTGGGCGCGCTCGACCTCGCCCTATTACCTGCAGACCCTGCAGGCGCTGGCTTCCCACTACGGCTTCTCGATGACCGGGCCCTGGGCCGAGCTGCCGGAGCTGGCCCGCGAGGCGATCCTGTTCGGTACCGGCGAGGAGCCGGTGACATTCACCTATGACGACGGGGTGCGCGCCTATCAGACGACCAAGCCCTTCGAGGGGGTGATCCCGAACCTGGAGCGGCGCTGGCGCGAGACCGATTCGGCCTGGGCGCGCGAGGAGATCGAGCGCTTCCAGACCGCCCAGCCCTGCCTTGCCTGCTCGGGCTACCGGCTGAAGCCCGAGGCGCTGGCGGTGAAGATCGCGGGGCTCCATATCAGCCAGGTGGCCGAGATGTCGATCCGTGCCGCCGGCGACTGGTTCGCCGCCCTGCCGGAGAAGCTGACGGCGAAACAGAACGAGATCGCCGGCAGGATCCTCAAGGAGATCCGCGACCGGCTGAATTTCCTCAACGATGTCGGCCTCGACTATCTCACCCTGTCGCGCGCCTCGGGCTCCCTTTCGGGCGGCGAGAGCCAGCGCATCCGGCTTGCCTCGCAGATCGGCTCGGGGCTGACCGGCGTCCTCTACGTGCTCGACGAGCCCTCCATCGGCCTGCACCAGCGCGACAATGCCCGCCTCCTGGAGACGCTGAAGAACCTGCGCGATCTCGGCAACACCGTCATCGTCGTCGAGCATGACGAGGAGGCCATCCGTTCCGCCGACTATGTGGTCGATGTCGGCCCCGGCGCCGGTATCCATGGCGGCGAGATCGTCGCCCGCGGCACGCCTGAAGACGTGATGGCGGCGCCGGCGAGCCTGACCGGGCAGTACCTCACCGGATTTCTGCAGATCCCGGTGCCGCGGGAGCGCCGCCGGCCGCGGAAGGGCAAGCTGTTGCGGCTTTCCGGCGCGCGCGCCAACAATCTTAAAGATATCACCGCCGAGGTGCCGCTCGGCCTTTTCACCTGCGTCACCGGCGTCTCCGGCGGCGGCAAGTCGACGCTACTCATCGATACGCTCTATCGCGCCGCCGCCCGGCGCATTTCCGGCGCCCGCGAGCACCCCGGCGCCCACGACACGATCGAGGGGCTCGAATTCCTCGACAAGGTGATCGACATCGACCAGTCGCCGATCGGCCGCACGCCGCGCTCCAACCCCGCCACCTATACCGGCGCCTTCACGCCGATCCGCGAATGGTTCACCGGCCTGCCGGAATCCAAGGCGCGCGGCTACAAGCCGGGGCGGTTTTCGTTCAACGTCAAGGGCGGGCGCTGCGAGGCCTGCCAGGGCGACGGGCTGATCAAGATCGAGATGCACTTCCTGCCCGACATCTACGTCACCTGCGACCAGTGCAAGGGCCGCCGCTACAATCGCGAGACGTTGGAGGTCAAGTTCAAGGGCCGGTCGATCGCCGACGTGCTCGACATGACGGTCGAGGAGGCGGCCGGCTTCTTCTCCGCCGTGCCGGCGGTGCGCGACAAGATGGAGACGCTGAAGCGCGTCGGCCTCGGCTACATCCATGTCGGCCAGCAGGCGACGACGCTATCCGGCGGCGAGGCGCAGCGCGTCAAGCTGTCGAAGGAATTGTCCAGGCGGGCGACCGGGCGCACCCTCTACATCCTCGACGAGCCGACCACCGGCCTGCATTTCCATGACGTGGCGAAGCTGCTGGAGGTGCTGCACGAGCTGGTCGACCAGGGAAATACCGTGGTGGTCATCGAGCACAATCTGGAGGTCATCAAGACGGCCGACTGGATCATCGACCTCGGCCCCGAGGGCGGCGACGCCGGCGGCGAGATCGTCGCGAGCGGCCCGCCCGAGGCGGTGGCGAAGGAGCCGCGGAGCTACACCGGCGCGTTCCTTAAATCCGCGCTCGCCAAGGCGCGCGGCGGGAAGAGGACCGAGGCGGCGGAGTGAAGAGCTGGCTACGCTTCGTGCAATCTTCGCGCTTCGACTTCGTGAATCCCCGCGATGGTAATGCGATAGACGCCGTTTGCGCCGTGAATGAACGCCTTTTTGTGTTCGAGTTGATGCAACGTTCGGCGAAGGTTCTTTCGCATGATTGGTTGGACCCAGCCAGCGAGGTCGTCGTAGGTCGCCCCTATTGGCCCCCGCTCATAAAGGAGGAGCAAGGTGAACGCGCTCGCCTTCAGTTTCGGGTTCAGCACCTTCAAGAAGCCATCAAAATCCTGAACAGCCGGTGCTCGCCGAACAACCAGGTCGTCTATGATTCGCCTCGCTTTGTCCGCCGCCACGCCGTGGTAGAGGCGAACGAATTCAGCCATGATCCAATCCAAAGTTGAAGCGACGAGCATTGCGTCTTGGAGATTCGGATCAATCCCGTCGGCAAGGTGCGCGGCGTCACGCTTATTCCGAATGTCATAGACGACACGAAGAGCGCGCGGGATGTGAATGCGGATGGAATCCGAGTGAGTCTTCGACAATTGCGCGAGTGCACTGATGATCGCCTCGCTCTTGATGCTTGCATTCAGAGGATCAAAGGAGCCGGTTGTTGCCTGCTGCAACATCCTGAAAGCGGCCTCGCAGAAGCGACCGCCTTCAACTTCGCTCAAGCGCAAGCCGCCCAAATAGAAGTTTCGCTTGGCCTCGTCGTAGCCGGCTAGCAGCTCGTCGACCAGTTTCTGGTCGAAGACTTTCTTGAGGTTCTGTTCGATTGCAGTGAGCATCCGTCTGACCTACTAGGCCCCGACTCAACCACTGTCGGCCAGGTTCGTGATCAACCTTCCTGGCTCAGTTCCTTCACAAGTTCAGCACCGCGTTTGAGGCCCGGACTCGTGAGGGTCCAGCCCTTCGCCTTCGTTCCAGTAAACTCATTGCCGCCCTTCATATATTTCATGTGATTTGTGTGATCGTAGAAGCCGTGTTGCTCACAAAATGCCCGAGCTACCTTGTCGTCGAATTTCGCTTCGCCTGACGTCAGCATGCGCGCAATTCCGACTAGAATGTACGCATTGCGAACCTTTTCCTTATTAAATTTTCCCGGAATTTCGGCAGCGATCACGTCAACGTCTTCCCCTTCCAGATGAAAGACTTGCTCGACCTGTTCCATCGACAACTGATTTTGCTTGAGCCAAGTCCGCGTGCGGAGTGGGAGGTCTGAAGGCTCGCCACCGACACCAGCACTGCCACTGCTTTCCGCAGTGCCCGGCTGACTTGGCAGGACCGGAGTCTCACCGAGCAACGCCAGCGAGGCTTGAACGACGCGAAGTCGCTCAACTGATTCGAGCGGCCTCAACTCAGTGACAATAGCCGAAACAATATCGGTCATGGGCTTCGTTGTCATGGCTCTATCCCATTCAGTCTATTCCACGTACATCCAACGTTTGTCCTCCTTGATGCGTCGAAGGACTTTGGAACGCACTAAACGCAGCATGACCGGGGAGAGCGAGGTTGCGGGATAAAAATGACCCTTGTCCCTCAGAGCAATCCTGATCGTGCCCAGATCCCGCGGCACGGCGAAGAACCCATCCGATATTAGCTCTTCGACCACACTAGTCGGGGTGGCCCTAGGTCGGCTCTGCCGCCTATGCCGATTAGCCCTCTCTGGCTCGTCGTCCGACACGCCTTGCTCAAGACGCGCCAGCAGTGCCACCACCTCCTCGTGCGATCCCTCCAGCGCAACTGTCGTGCCGCTCTTCATCGTATACACAGCCTTGGCCATTTGCTGCCTCCAACAGTTCTATCTCAAAAAGATACCTGGGATTAGGCGCCCTTGTCAAGAACACAAATTTGGATATTGCTTCACCATTATCCGCGCGATTGTTTGATTTTTTGCTGAGCCATCGGAACACATCACCAGGCACGCATTATGCGACTTGTCTACTTACGTGATTGTCTTCTATTACCAGTACAGCCCGTCTATCCAATGAAGCGAGCGCGGCGTGTGGACGGCGTCCTTCGTGCTGTGATCGGATTGGAATATTCCCCTCCTCAAGCCAAATAGCCTAAAAACTCGCGGGAATCCTCGACAACACGCCACAGCTCGAATACGGCATGCCTATTGACTCGCCGGCGGCGTTCGCCGACCGTTGTGATCCAATTTGAAAGGCGACCTGCGTTGCGGTTACAATCCTGACCAAAGCTGTCCGGGATTGCAAACGAGAAATCTCATTATCCTGTTGTTTGCATTAGAAATATTCAGTCTGCATTTATACGGGTTGGCAAAATGGTATCAGTATCACCTGTCTATCCAATGAAGCGAGCGCGGCGCGTTGTGGGCGACCTTCGTGCTGTGATTGGACTGGCATATTCCATTTCTTAAGCCGAATAGGCCCAGAAATCGCAGAAATCTTGACAAAACGCGATGGCTCGAATACGGCATGCCTATTGGCTCGCCGGCGGCGTTCGCTGACCGTTGTGATCCAGCCCGTAGGATGGATTGAGCACAGCGGTTACTGGGTTGCCCGATCGAGTCGGGGAACGACGGTGTGTCGAATGCGGAGAGGTGGGATTCCCCTCACCCTCGTCATGCGCGGGCTTGAACCGCGCATCCATTCCGTAACGGCGCGGCGAGACGAGGGGTCAGTGGAATGGACCGCCGGATCAAGTCCGGCGGTGACGATTGGAAGTGGGTTGTCCCCGCGTCGTCCCGGACAAGCGCCGGCCGCAAAGAGAATGCAACCGCCGCCGCCTCTGTGATATGTGCTGGGTCATGACCGGAACAGATGAAATCGAAAAGGCCGTAGCGAAGCTCTCGGCCGACGAGCACGCCAGGTTCCGCGCCTGGTTCGAGGCGTTCGACGCCGCCCGTTTCGACGACAAGATCGCGCGCGACGCCGAACGCGGCAAGCTCGACCGGCTGGCCGACGAGGCGATTGCCAACGTCGATAAGGGCCGCGCCCGCGAGCTATGAGGCACTTCGCCAGTGCCTCATTCTGGCAAGCCTATGAACAGCTCCCCGAGCAGGTCCGCGCGCTGGCCGACCGGAATTTCACGCTGCTGAAGCAGAATCCGCAGCATCCTTCGCTGCATTTCAAGAAGATCGGCCGCTTCCGCTCGGTCCGCGTCGGGCCGCGCTACCGGGCACTCGCCGTGGAGGTCACCGACGGGCACGTCGCGGCACACCCGGTGGCCGCACTGCTCCTTGAGCGCCTTGACGCGGATTGCCGTCTCGGCGGCGCGGGCTTTCCCTCCGCGCCCGCCGCTGATAATCATCATACACCGATATCGGGGAAAATCGCACCGGCGGGCATCGAGGATCGGCGATGAATGAAGAGGCCGTCGCAACCGGCGAAGGAGCCTTCGCCTTCGAGCCGGAAACCGTGCTCAAGCAGGATATCTTCGGGCGCATCGTTCTCGGCCGACTCGGCGCTTCCGGCGAAAAGGCGATTCTGCGCGATCTATCCGAGCGCAAATGGTGGGCCGCGCCGATCAGCGCCCATCTGGCGCGGCGCGAGGTGCGCGCGCTCAAGACCCTTGCCGGCGTTTCCGGCGTGCCGCGCCTGCTCGGCCGCGAGGCCAAGCGCATCTACCGGCAATGGCTCCCCGGCGTGCCGCTGCACGTCGCCGAGCCGCATGGCGACGTCGCCTATTTCAAGCAGGCCCGCGCCATTCTCGCCGAGCTGCGCAAGCGCGGCGTCACCCATAACGACCTCGCCAAGCCGCAGAACTGGCTGCGCGCGCCGGACGGCAGGCCGCAGCTCCTCGACTTCCAGCTCGCCCACGTCCACCGCCGCAAGGGCCGCCTCTACCGGGTCATGTCCTATGAGGACATCCGCCACCTGATCAAGCACAAGCGCCGCTACTGCCCCGAGGCGACCACCGCCCGCGAGCGCGCCATCGCCGATCGGCGCAGCCTGCCGTCGCGGATCTGGCGCAAGAGCGGCAAGGCCGTCTACAATCTCGTCACCCGCCGGCTGCTGCACTGGTCCGACGGCGAAGGCGGCGGCGACCGGCTCGCCCATTATGGCGGCGCGCTCGCCGATTTTCTGGAGCGCCATCCCGCCGTCGCCGAGGCCGCCGTGACCAGCTATCCTCACCCCTCCCACAGGGTGGAAGGGCTATACGCCTTCGCCGCCGTCGCCGAGCCCGCCGACGGGCTCGACCTCGCCGCCTGGAGCCGCAAGGAGCTCGGCCCGCTCGCCGGCGCCGACCTCGTTCAGCTCGTCCCGGCGCTGCCGCGATCCGCCGCCGGCGAAATCCGCCATGATCTGTTGCGGCTGGTGGCGCAGAACCTGCTCGACGAGATCGGGCCGCTGACCGCGGGCGATGCGAATCTGGAGGCGCTGATGGCGCGGATCGTCGCCCAACGGGTCAATCTGAGCGACCGGCGAGGGCTTGCCTCGCGCACGGCCGCGGCAGGCGGGGTGGTATAAGCCCCGCTTTGAGGACCTCACACGCCGTGACGCTGCCGATAGAAGCTTGCCGAGCGGGTGGCGTACCAGGTCTCCAGCGGCACGACGATCGGCTTTTCGCCGTTCCTGAACACCCAGGAATCGACCGCGTAGCGCCGCCCCGTCGCCCGTTCGGCGAGCACGGCGGTATTGTGCGGATAGACGAAATCGATGAGAAATCCCTTGGAGGCCGGGTAGGCGACCCCGTGGTGGCGTAACAGGCCGAGCTGGTCGAGCAGCAACAGGTAGCTGGTCGAGTTTGCGGCCTCGTCGATGCAGTCCATCTGCGTCGGGTCGCCGCCGCTGGCGAGGTCGCGATAGTCGCGGTCCGCCGAGGTGCCGGTCATGGCGCCGACCTTGGTCTCCATCGCCGCGATGACGTAGGCGACCGCCACGCGCTCCGCCTCGGCGGAGGCTGCGCCCGGCGCCATCATCCGCCGGATCATGGCGAGATCGGCATCGTCGAGCCGGATGCGGGTGGTCCGCCCGCAGCCATAGGCATGGCAGATGGTGATCGCGCCGTTCTCCGGCGGCGCGCCGCCGTTGCGACGCAGATAATCCCGCGGGTCGCGAAGATCCTGGGCCGCCGCGCCGACGGCCAGCAGGAGCAGGAAAGTCGCCCCCGCGGCCGGTCCCCTCAGCAGCGTTGCCGCTCTGCTCCGCCCAAGCCCCATCGATTCGGTCCCTCCGGTCCGTGCAGCTGTTTTAACATCGTGCTCCGGGCCCCGCCAATACGGCGTTGCGAACCTGCGTGCGACAGTCTTCAACCGGGCGGCTTTAGACTCTATGTTCAGGCCGATGTCGAACAAGCATGCCCCCGTCCACATTGTCGGCGGCGGTCTCGCCGGCTCCGAGGCCGCCTGGCAGCTCGCCGCAGCCGGCGTGCCGGTGGTGCTGCACGAGATGCGCCCCGTCCGCGGCACCGCGGCGCACAAGACCGGCGCACTCGCCGAGCTTGTCTGCTCGAACTCGTTCCGCTCCGACGACGCGGCGACCAATGCCGTCGGCCTGCTGCACGCGGAGATGCGCCGCGCGGGCTCCCTCATCATCCGGGCCGCCGACGCCAACCAGGTGCCGGCCGGCGGCGCGCTTGCCGTCGACCGGGAGGGCTTCGCCGCCGCCGTCACCGCTGCCCTTGAGGCCCATCCGCTGGTCAGCCTCGACCGCGCCGAGGTCGCGGGCCTGCCGCCCGAGGATTGGGAGAGCGTCATCATCGCCACCGGCCCCCTCACCTCTCCGGCCTTGGCCGACGCGATCCGCGCGCTGACCGGCGAAGAGGCGCTCGCCTTCTTCGATGCCATCGCCCCCATCGTCTACAAGGAGAGCATCGATTTAGGCAAAGCCTGGATGCAGTCGCGCTACGACAAGCCGGGCCCCGGCGGCAGCGGAGCCGACTATGTCAACTGCCCGCTGACCCGCGAGGCCTACGGCGCCTTCATCGACGCGCTTCTTGCCGGCGATAAGACCGAGTTTCACGACTGGGAGGCCGCGACGCCCTATTTCGACGGCTGCCTGCCGATCGAGGTGATGGCCGAGCGCGGCCGCGAGACCCTGCGCCACGGGCCGATGAAGCCGTTCGGCCTGACCGACCCGCGGGCGCCCGACAGGAAGCCCTATGCGGTGGTCCAGCTGCGCCAGGACAATGCGCTCGGCACGCTTTACAACATGGTCGGATTCCAGACCAAGCTGAAATATGCCGAGCAGGCGCGCATCTTCCGCATGATCCCGGGACTGGAGCAGGCCGAGTTCGCGCGGCTCGGCGGGGTGCACCGCAATACGTTCCTCAATTCGCCGCGGCTGCTCGACAGGAGCCTGCGGCTCAAGCAGCGTCCGCAACTGCGTTTTGCCGGTCAGATCACCGGCTGCGAGGGCTATGTGGAAAGCGCCGCCGTCGGCCTTCTCGCCGGCCGTTTCGCCGCCGACGAGCGCTTCGGCAAAGCGGCCGTGCCGCCGCCAGCGACCACCGCCATGGGGGCGCTCGTCAACCACATCACCGGCGGTCACGTCGAGACCATCGACGCCGGCCCGCGCTCGTTCCAGCCGATGAACGTCAATTTCGGCCTGTTCCCGCCCATCCCCGCCCCGTGGGCGGAAGGCGGCAAGCGCCTGCGCGGCAAGGACAGGGCGCTGGCCCGCAAGCAGGCGCTGACCGCCCGCGCCCTTGCCGACTTCGAAGGCTGGATAACGGGCATTAGGGCGGCGGCGGAGTAGTCGCGACCCGATTGAATTGGACGATGGCGCTCACGGCAACCGCCCCCACCTCTCCCCAGTCTATCGTATGCACACATCTCAAGTGAGCCGCCCAAGCCATTTCGAAAAAGCGAGTCTTTCCAACAAATGCGAAGGCACCGGATACTGACCGTTTCTCCTAAGGTAGGGCAGATAAGTTATTGGAATCATTGAGGTCAAAAG
>JAUYJB010000123.1 GCA_030688605.1 Hyphomicrobiales bacterium | reverse complement strand
CTTTTGACCTCAATGATTCCAATAACTTATCTGCCCTACCTTAGGAGAAACGGTCAGTATCCGGTGCCTTCGCATTTGTTGGAAAGACTCGCTTTTTCGAAATGGCTTGGGCGGCTCACTTGAGATGTGTGCATACGATAGCGTCAAGGGGGAGGGGAAAATGGTTTGGGGCTTCTCTTTATCCCGTTATCCCGGCCAGAGCGAAGCGCAGAGCCGGGATCCAGTAACCCCTGTGTCAATGCTTAGGCTCGGAGGATACTGGGTCACGCGGTCAAGCCGGGTGACGACAAATTGGGGTGAGGGCTTGGCCTCATCTTTCGAGACGGGCGGAGCCCGTCCTCGGGCTTGACGGAGCTTGTCCTCGGTCTCGCGAAGCGAGACCCGGGGGGCAAGGCCGGGGGGCGCCCTCGCCATGCGGGCAAACCTCTCCCCTCATCGTGAGGCGCGGCGGGGAGACGTGGTAGAGGGTGCCGCGCGAGGAACCATCGCCGCGGCGAGCATGGTCATGGCCACCGAGGCGGTGAAGAAATAGAGGCCGGGCTCGGAGGTCGCCGTGCCGAGGCCGCTGGTCTTGACCGCGAAAATGACCAGCGCCACCAGCAGCACGTCGAGCATCGACCATTTGCCGATGGCGCCGACGAGGACGGCGACGACGGACGGAGGGGGCCGGTCGCGCCCGCTCACCAGATGCCAGCCGAGAAGCATGATCTTCGCCGCCGGCAGCACGACGGAGAACACCAGGATGATCAGGCCGAGCAAGAGCTCGCCCTGAACAAACAGGCCGCGGATCATCGACAGGATGGAATGAGCGTCGGTGAAGAAGAACAACCGGTTCAGCTTGACGATCGGCAGCGCGACGCCGAGCACGAACGACGCGGCCGCCAGCGCCAGGACCAGCGCCGACAATACGGCCCTCGGCGGGAGCGCTCCATCGCGCGGCGCATTTGGTGAGTTCGATCCGTCTGCCACGGCCCTGGTCCCGATCTCTTCGGGCAAGGCTTATAGCAGGTCTTGGAGACTTTCCGAGCCAGCTTGATGCATTCGATGGCGGCAAATCGGGCGGCCTGCTAACGCCGCCGATGCATGGATTCGCCGGCCTGGGCGAGCGCCTCTTGCTTATGGACGACGGCCGGATCGTGTCCGCGCACCAACTCGCGCTCTTCCATCAGCTCGGCCTTCTTCAACTCCTCGAACGCCTCTTCGAGCTCGTCACGGGCCAGATTCAGCTTGACTTTCAGCCCTTCGATCGACGCGCATAGATTTTCGCGCCGCTGCATCGCCGCCTTGGCGAAGGTCGGATAGGCGAAATGGCTGATATCGCTGATGCCGGTGCGCTCCTGTTCAGCCTCGATCTGCTGCTCGAGGTCGGCGGTCATGCGCCCGAAATCTGCGATCATGGCCTCGATGTCCGCAACCTGCTGGCGCTTCTCGTCGACCTGGAATCGCTTCAAGCGAATGGCGGTTTCATACGATTTCATCGATCATTCTCCTCGACCCGAGATACCGGTCCGAGCATGTTTGGCGCGGTTGAGTGACGCCTTTGGGACGCTCTCCCGCTTGCATGACGGTTGGGCTGCTCGCGATCGGCGTGATTCCGGATCCGCGATCGGCTCGTCACGGCGACGATCATGCACGAGAACGGTAAACAATCCTGTAACCGGACGGCAACGCGGCGCCGGCGCGGCGCGCCCGCCATGGCGCGCGGGGCGTCGGGCGCGGCGGGCTTAACCTAGTGTTAGGTTGTACCTCACCGCCGCTTCTACCCGACGTCTCCAAGGCCGCCTCGCGGCATCCCGCGGCAAGGGATAGACCCCCTGTCGCGCCAACCACTTAGACCTGCGGCGTCGTGACTCTGCCGCGGCCGGCAGTTTTTCCTTTCGCGCGGCGGAGAATTAGGTTTTGTTAACGAATTAAGGTTAGCTTGACGATTCGAGTTAACCAGTAAGCTTGGATGCCGGCTGTCGGGGGGCTGTCGTCCGCAGACTTGGAATGGTCTCGAAAGAGGGGATTGGCATGCGAGTCCTGTTGATCGAAGACGACAGCGCAACCGCCCAAAGCATCGAGCTGATGCTGAAATCCGAAAGCTTCAACGTCTACACGACCGATCTCGGCGAGGAAGGGGTCGATCTCGGTAAGCTTTACGACTACGACATCATCCTTCTCGATCTGAACCTGCCGGACATGAGCGGCTATGAGGTCCTCAAGACGCTGCGGGTGAGCAAGGTGGCGACGCCGATCCTCATCCTGTCGGGCCTCGCCGGCATCGAGGACAAGGTTCGCGGACTGGGCTTCGGGGCCGACGACTACATGACCAAGCCGTTTCACAAGGACGAGCTGGTGGCGCGCATCCACGCCATCGTTCGCCGCTCCAAGGGGCACGCCCAGTCGATCATCTCGACCGGCGACCTCAAGGTCAATCTCGACACCAAGACAGTGGAGGTCAACGGCCAGCGGGTGCATCTGACCGGCAAGGAATATCAGATGCTCGAGCTGCTCTCGCTCAGGAAGGGCACGACGCTGACCAAGGAGATGTTCCTCAACCACCTTTACGGCGGCATGGACGAGCCGGAGCTGAAGATCATCGACGTGTTCATCTGCAAGCTCAGGAAGAAGCTCGCCGCGGCGACCGGCGGCAAGCACTATATCGAGACCGTCTGGGGCCGCGGCTATGTGCTGCGCGACATCGACGAAGACAAGGCGCGGATGAAGGCGTCCGCCTAAGACCTCATCGTTTCTCACCGCTAACAAGAACCCGCAGAGCGCGCGCGAGCCGCGGCGGGATTTTTATCAGGCGGTTGCCGTTAGCGCCTGCGGCACCGCGGCCGGCGTGTGCAGGCCGCGCAGGCCTTCCACCGTTTTCAGCCTGTCGGACAATCCAATGGTCGTTTCCGACGCGCCGAGCACCAGGAAGCCGTCCGGCGCCATGACATCGGCGATGCGGTTCAGCACGCTGGTCTTGGTTATCTGGTCGAAATAGATCAGGACATTGCGGCAGAAGACGATGTCGAAGCTGCCGAGGCCGCCGAAATCGCTCAACAGGTTCAAGGGCCTGAACGCGACCATGGAGCGGACGCCGGCGTTGAGCTGCCACATGTCGCCGACCTGCTTGAAATATTTGATCAGATAGTCGATCGGCAGGCCGCGTTGCACCTCGAACTGGGTATAGGCGCCGGTCCTGGCCTTAGCCAGCACCTCGGTGGAAAAGTCCGTGGCCAGGAGCTCGATGCGCCAACCTTGCATCTTATCGGCCACGTCCTTGAGCAGCATGGCGATCGAATAGGGCTCCTGGCCGGTCGAGGCGGCGGCGCTCCAGATGCGTAAGGAACGCCGGTTCGAGCGCGCCTTGATGAGATAGGGCAGCATGTGGCTCTTGAACTGCTGGAAGGGCTGCCTATCGCGGAAGAAGAAGGTCTCGTTGGTGACCATCGCCTCGCAGATGTCGACCCGGATCGCGTCGGCGCCGGGATTGCGCGCGGCCCGGCAAAGATCGTCGATATTGCCGAGGCCATGGCGGCGGGCCACCGGCACCAGCCGGCTTTCGACCAGATATTTCTTGTCGCCGGACAAGACGAGACCGGAGCGCTCGCGCAGGAGCTTGCACAACAACGCATAGTTGGAGGACGAGATCATCGCTCGCCCTCCAGGATCGCCGCCACCTTGCGGCCGAGTTCGTCGAGCGGCAGCACCGCCGCGCAGGCGCCAAGATGCGCCGTCGTGCCCGGCATGCCCCAGACCACCGAGCTCGTCTCGTCCTGGGCGATGACGCTGCCGCCGGCATCGGCGATCTTGACGCTGCCCCGGGCGCCGTCGCTGCCCATGCCGGTCAGCACCACCGCCAGGCTCGCGGCGCCGTAGACCCCGGCGACGCTGTCGAACAGGAGGTCGACGGCGGGTCTGCAGAAATTGACCGGCCGGCCATCGCTGATGACGATCGAGGGCGCGCCGCCCTGGGCCGCGACCAGCATGTGCTTGCCGCCGGGCGCGACAAGGATGTGGCCGGGCTTAAGCGGTTCCCCGTTGCCGCCTTCCCGCGCCGGCCGGCCGCTGATCCGGCCGAGCTGCTCGGCGAGGATGGCGGTGAAGGTCGGCGGCATGTGCTGGGTGACCAAGACCGGCACGCGCGCGATCGCCGGGCCGATGATCCGGAACAGGGCGTAGAGCGCCTGCGGCCCCCCGGTCGAGCTGCCGATGGCGAGGATGCGCGGCGGCACCTCGGAGAAGCGGCGCAGCGGGAAGGCAGGGTAGGGAAGGACGGCTTCGCCGACGGCAACGCCGGCCACGGCCGGGTCGGGGCCGCACTTGTTGCCGCGCGCGGCCGCGCCCAGCACCCTGACCTTCTCGATCAGCTCGCGGCGAAAATCGACCGAGGTGGTCAGCGTGCGGTTGCCGTCGGGCTTGGGAATATAGTCCTTGGCGCCCAGCGCCAGCGCCCTAAGGGTGATCTCGGCGTTGCGCTGGGTCAGGCCCGAGGCCATGATGACGACCAAGTCCTTGCGCTTCTCCAGCATCAGCGGCAGCGCGGTGATGCCGTCCATTTCCGGCATGTCGACGTCGAGCAGGACGATGTCGGGTTGGGCCCGCTCGAGGTCGGCAAGGGCGGTTGCCCCATTCGTCCGGCTGGAGACGACAACGATCCCCGGTTCCGCGTCGAGCCACCGCGAGATGAGACCGCGAACGACGACGGAATCGTCGACGACCATCACGCGAAATGGCGCGTCCGCCTGCAACCGCGGCGGCGTACCCGATACAAGGGGCGAGGGCATGTTGCGCGGACCGGAGCGGGGGGTCAGATCAGGCCGACTTCCTGAAACTTGGCCTCGACGATTTCGCGGTCGAACGGCTTCATAATGTATTCGTTGGCGCCGGAGCGGATCGCCTTCATGATGTGATCGAGGTCGTTCTCCGTGGTGCAGAACAGGACCTTCGGCCGGTCGCCGCCTTCCGCCTTGCGCAGCGCCAGGAGAAACTGCATGCCGTCCATAACCGGCATGTTCCAGTCCAGGAGCACGGCGTCGGGCATCTTCTGCTTGCACATTTCGAGCGCCTTCTGGCCGTCTTCCGCCTCATCGATCTCGAACGCGAGATCCTCCAAAATACGGCGCGCCACCTTACGGATCACCGCGCTGTCATCCACCACCAAGCAGTATTTCATGGCCTTGTTCTCCAACGTCACCGCACCAGCCGACCGGTCCTCAAGCCGCAATCGCCTGACCGCTGCCCATGTCGAGCACCCGGTCAACGTCGAGCACGACCATCAGCCGCCCCTCGAGCCGCTGCACCCCTGCGGCCACCTTTGCCCAGCGCCGGTCGAGATTGCTCGGATTGGGCTCCAGTCCAGCGACCGGCAGGCGCAGCACTTCGCCCACCGAATCGATCAGCAGGCCGTAAGATTCCCCCTTGTATTCGATGCCCACCGCCATGCGGTGACCGGCGTCCTGGCGCGGCGGCAGGCCCAGCCTGCGGCGCATGTCGGTCGCGGTGACGATGCGGCCACGCAGATTGAGAACGCCGGCGATCTCCGGCAGCGACAGCGGCACGCGGGTGATCGCCTCGGGTATGAAGACGTCTCGGACCCGATTGATCGGCAGGCCGAAGAGCTGATCGGCGATCTTCACCGTGACATATTCGATGGTCGAACCTTCCGGCTCCATGGGCATGTCGTCGGCGTTCGTCATGCCGCCTCTCCCATGGCAAGATTCGAATGGCGCAGAGCGACGATGAGACCTTCGCGGTCGAACTTGGCGACATAGTCGCACAAACCGGCCTCGCGGCCGCGCTCGACCAGGGTGGCGGTCGGATAGGACGACAGCGCGATGACCGGAATATCCTTCCAGCGCTCATCGGCGCCCACCGCCTCGGCGAACTCGAAGCCGTCCATCTCCGGCATCTCGATATCGGTGACGATGACGTCGAAGCTGACGCCCTCGTCCATCAAGGCAAGCGCCGCAGCGCCCGATTCGACGGCGGTTACCAGGAAGCCGCTGGCCTTCAGCACCGGTGTCAGCATGTTGCGGAAGAAGGCGCTGTCGTCGACCAGCAGCACCTTGATGGCACTGCCTGCCGGACCGCGCTCCTTGCGGGCGAACCAGTCGGCGAAGGCCTGCGGCAGATAGTAGCCGACATCGACGACCTCGGTCGCCCGGCCCTTGATCACCGCCGAGCCGAGCACGCCCGGCCGGTCGCCCGCAACCTCGATGTCCAGCCGATCCTCGACAATGTCGACGATCTCGTCGACGGCAAGCCCCATGGAGCGCTTGTCCTCAGTGAAGACCAGGAGCGGTTGGACTCCGCTTTCGGGCGGCTTGCCGTCCGGATCGACGAACACCAGCGGCATCAGCCCGCCGCGATACTGAACCAGATAGCGGCCGTTGGAGGGTTCGATATTGTCGACTTCGATTTCTTCCAGCCGCGTGATCAGAGAAAGTGCGACGGCCTTCGGTTCCGGGGTCTGGGCACGGAATATGAGCATCGAGACGAGCCCCTCCAGATCGCCCCGTTCCGGCGCCTCGTCTTCGGCGACCGTGAGCTTGGCGCCGACATTGCTGCCGATCGCCTGGGCGATGCCGTTCGGATCGATGATCATGATCACGCTGCCGTCGCCGAGGATCGTGTTGCCCGAGAACATGGCGATGTGGCGCAGCATGCTCGACATCGGCTTGACCACGATCTCCTCGGTATGGAAGACGCCGTCGACGACGATCCCGAAGCATTGCGAGCCGACCTGGGTGACGACGATGAAACCGGTCTCTTCCGAGGTCTTGCGGCCGCCTGCCCCCTCCCCGCCTCGTTCACCGTCGTCCAGCATCAACAGCTTGGCGAGGTGAACCAGCGGCAGCAGCTGGTTGCGCAGGCGCAGCACCGGGGTGTCCTTGATCATCTCGATGCGGTGTTCGGATTTGGCCTGCACGCGCACCAGTTCGAGGACGCTGAGTTGCGGCACCGCGAAGCGGTGTCCGCTGGCCTCGACGATGAGCGCGGAGACGATGGCCAGCGTCAGCGGGATCTTGATGGTGAAGGTCGAGCCCTGACCGGCCACCGATTTGAGCTCGACCGAGCCGCCGATGAGTTCGATGTTGGCACGCACCACGTCCATGCCGACGCCGCGACCGGAGACGCTGGTCACCTCGGTCGCGGTCGAGAAGCCGGGATGGAAGATGAATTTATGAATTTGCGGCTCCGTCATCTGCTCGAGCTCGGCCTCGGTGACCAGTCCGGCGGAGAGGATCTTCCGCTTGATGCTCTCGGTGTTGATGCCGCGCCCGTCGTCGCCGATCGAAATGATGATGTGGCCGCCCTCGTGATAGGCGCTCAGCGTGATGCGGCCGATCTCAGGCTTGCCGGCGACGATGCGCTCGGCGGTGGTTTCCAGACCGTGGTCGCAGGAATTGCGGATCATGTGGGTGAGCGGGTCTCGGATCAGCTCCAGCACCTGGCGGTCGAGCTCGGTCTCGGCGCCGTTCATCTCCAGCTCGATCCTCTTGTCGAGCTCAAAGCCCAGGTCGCGCACGATGCGCGGCAGCTTCTGCCAGGCATTGCCGATCGGCTGCATGCGCGCCTTCATGATGCCTTCCTGCAGCTCGGCGGTGACGCTCGATAGGCGCAGCAGCGGGACCTTGTATTCGTTCTCCTCCTGCCGACGGGCGATTTCGAGCAGCTGATTGCGGGTCAGCACCAGCTCGCTGACCATCGTCATCAGATGCTCCAGCGCGTCGACACTGACCCGGATCGACTTGCCCTTGAGCCCGCTCGCCTTCACTTTGAGATTGTCCGGCGCGCCATTTCCGGCCGGCGCCTTGTCGGCGGCGTCGTCGGCCTTGGCCTGCGGCTTGTCTTGCGGCTGCCCTTCCGGCTCAACATCCGGCGAACCCGGCTTGCTGGCGGCTTCCGCCATGCCCTGCAGCCGGCCGATCAGATCCTCATCGGAGCCTTCCGGCTCGCGCTGGTCGGCTTCCAGCTGCGCCAGGATCGCCTTGATCCGGTCGATGGCCGCGAGAATCAGGGTGACGGCTTCGGCGGTGACCGGCGCGCCGTCGCGGAACTTGCCGATCAGCGTTTCGCCGGCATGGGCCAGCAATTGCAGCCGGGGAAGCCCGATGAAGCCGCAGGTGCCCTTGATGGTGTGAACGAGGCGAAAGACTTTACCCAGGAGCTCGGCATCGTCGGGGTCCTGTTCCAGCTTGACGAGCTCGGCGTCGACGACGTCGAGATTCTCGGCCGTTTCCGTGAGAAAATCCTTCAGCAGGTCGTCCATGCCGCCGATCTCTGTCGTGTTCCGCAACGCAAAAGCGCACCCGCCCGAGGGTGCGTCCAGGCTACCGCGGAGTGTCCGTTGAAACGGTTAAGATTGCTTGAAGCCTGCGGTTTCGGCACGGACGCGGAAATGCTCTAAACGTCCGGCGACGCCTCGATTGTGACCGTCTGCTCGTCGCGCGTGAGAGAGACGCCCATGCCGGTGTCGCGGGCGACGAGCGCGGCATAATAGGGTTGGATCGAGTGGGCGTCGATCGGCCTCGCCTCGCCGCCGGTGAAAAAGCTGGCGGCATCCTCCGGGATGCGCGCGCCTTGGCCGGTACAGCGCAGAGTGAAGGTCGGCGCGGACGGCGCGCCGGTGATCGTTACCGAGATGGTGCCACCGCGCGGGATCGCCTGTTGCGCGGTGACAATCAGGTTGAGCAACAACTTGACCTTGTTCTTGGCCATCACGGCGCGCGGCCCTTCCCAAACGAGCTCGACCTTGGAATCGGCGAGAAGGCCGCGCGCAACCCCCTCGGCGTCGGCAAGATCGATCTCGGCCCCGGCCGAGCCGGCGGCGCCGAAGGCAAGGCGCGCGAATTGCAGTTTGGCGGAGGCCTGCGCGGCGCTCTTCTTTATGAGATCCATGGCAATGCCGCGCATCTCGCCACCGTCTTCGTCCAGCACCTCGAGCCCGTTGGTGATCGCGCCGACCGGGCTGATGACGTCGTGGCACACCCGGCTGCACAGATAGGCGGCAAGGTCAAGCGGCGAGAGAGGGTCGTCGTTCATGGCGTTAGAGCGAGATGATATGGAATTGAACCATTCTGACGGAGCGCATTTGCGGCAAGGTCAAGGGATTTGGCGCCGGCCATACCGGGGCGTACGGCCGAGCCAATGCCCGCCGGATTTGGCGCAAATGCTCCCGTCCCACCGGTCGCGCCGGCTTTCCGCTGGAAAGGCGAAAAGCGCGACCGGCACCGTAAGGCTTGTTGGTTTGCCGACGGCAAACCAGCGGCGGGTTTCCGAGCGAAACAGAATTGATCCAATTCCATATCATCTCGCTCTCGGCTGCGGCGAATCGGTTGCCCCTCCTGTTTGCCGGAGGACGCGGCGGCGATCAAGAGCGTTCCCGCGCGCCGGAACGGCAACCGGTCAAATCTCTCCGAATGACGGGGATCCGCTCCGGTTGCGCAGCAAAGGCGAATGTGATTTACGACAAGCGGTTTTCGCCGAACCCGCCGGACTCCATGACCGCATCAGCCGATTGCGACACCGCCGCGGCCCTGGCCGCCACCGCGCTCAAGGCCGGGCGCGCCATCATGGAGATCTACGAAGCCGGCTTCAGCGTCGAGACGAAGCCCGACCGCTCGCCGGTCACCGAGGCCGACAGGCGCTCCGAGGCGCTGATCCTCGCCGATCTTGAGCGCCTGGCTCCGGCCGTTCCGGCGATTTCCGAGGAGGCCGGCGCACCCGCCACGGCCGCGCCGGCGCCGCCGCGCTTCTTTCTCGTCGACCCGCTTGACGGAACCCGCGAATTCATCGGCCGCAACGGCGAATTCACCGTCAATATCGCGCTGATCGAGGACGGCCGCCCGGTCATCGGCGTCGTGCTGGCGCCGGCCGTCCGGCGGCTGTTCGTCGGCTGCGGCAGGGGCCAAGCCTTCGAGCTGCCGATGGGCGACGAGATGGCGGTGCTGAATCGTGCGTCCTGGCGCCCGATCGCGGCCAGGGCGGCGCGCCCGGGCAGGCTGCGGGCGGTCGCCAGCCGCTCGCACCGCAAGGCCGAGACCGACGCGTTCCTGGCCAAAATCGGGGCGCAATCGATTGTCAGCGCCGGCTCGTCGCTCAAATTCTGCCTTCTGGCCTGCGGCGAGGCCGACGTCTATCCGCGTTTCGGCAGCACCATGGAGTGGGACACGGCGGCAGGCCAGGCGGTGCTCGAGGCGGCCGGCGGCCTGGTGCTGACGGTTCAAGGCGAGCCGCTCGGCTATGGCAAGAGCGCAAGCGGCTACGCCAACCCGCCCTTTATCGCCTGGGCGCGCCCGGAGATTGTTATTTCCTAGCGGATTCGCCGGCCGGCGCGGGTGCCGCCCGAGAGCGCCCCTTCCCTCGGGCGGCGTCGGCCGCTCCCGGTGGCGGGCTCTGGGTGGCCCGCTCTTGACGGCCGCAACTGTTCGCCACAGCGCCGGTGCAACCGCCATGCCAGCGCCATCCGGGCCGCCGGCGTCCCGATTGCGAACAATTTGCCGCCAAAAGCGCCGGGACGGGCCACCACCTGCCCCGTGACGGAACATTCACCTGTCCCGTGGGTGGTGCCATTTGCGCCTCGCATCGGTCATAATCGGCGCGCAGCCTTGAAGCGATTCGCGGCCTGTGTCGGCCGGCGCCCTGCGGAAAACGCAAAGGAAATTCGACCATGAGACACCGATCCCCCCTCGCCCTCATTCTCCTGGCCGGCCTCGCGCTTGCCCTGTCGGGCGCATGGGCGGCGCCGGTGTCGGCGCAGTACCAGCCGCCGCCCGCCGCCGGGGAGCAGCAGGACGGGGGCTTCACGGCCGAGGAGATCAAGGACGCCGGGCACAGATTCTTCGGCGGCGTCAGCCGCGGGCTCGCCCTGGCGGTCGAGGAGATCTTCTCGCGCTACGGCAGGCCCAACGGATACATATTGGGCGAAGAGGCCGGCGGGGCGCTGTTCGGCGGCCTGCGCTATGGCGAGGGCGTGATGTACACCCGCAACGCCGGCACCCACAAAGTATTCTGGCAGGGCCCGTCGATCGGATGGGACATCGGCGCCGACGGCGACAGGACCATGATCCTGGTCTACAATCTCACCAGCACCGACGACATTTACGGCCGTTTCGGCGGGGTCGCGGGGGCGGCCTATTTCATCGGCGGCATAGGCTTCACCGTGATGTCGCGCGAGGAAATGCTGATCGCGCCCATCCGCGCCGGCATCGGCGCCCGGCTCGGGGTCAATGTCGGCTATCTGAAGTTCACGCCGGACGCGACCTGGAATCCGTTCTGATTCAAGTCTCCCGGCAAATCATTTCACTTGGCCCGCGAATCTTCTATTGTTGCTCGCTAGAGTAGGGAAGGCTCGATGCGGCGAATGGGCGGCCTTCGGATGACGGGGCGCGTGGATGAGACGCTCAAGGGTCGCATGTGATGGTTGAGACCGCGATGCTTGTCGTCGCCGGTTTTCTGGCGGCGTGCTTGTTGGCGCTGATCCTGGCGCCGCTGCAGTGGCACCGGGCGGTTCGCCTGACCGAGCAGCGCGTCCGCGCCCTGATACCGTTGTCGATCGCCGAGATCGAGGCCGACAAGGACCGGCTGCGTGCCGAGTTCGCGCTGAAGCGGCGGCGGCTCGAGAACGCGCTTGAAAAGCTCAAGGAAGACAATGCCTTGCGGCGGGTGGAGATTGCCCGCGTGTTGGAATTGGCGAAGCGGCGCAGCGCCGAGGCGCAGACCAGCGCCCGCACCGTCTCCGATCTCGAGCATGAGCTGGAGGAGCTGCGGCAAAATCTGATCCACGCCGACAGCGAGACCAAGACCCACCTGAACGCGCTCAAGAAGGCGCAGAGCCAGATTACGGAGCCGACCAGGGAGTTGGAACAGGCCCGCAGGGCGGCGCGCGAGGCAACCCTGCTGTGCGACGAACAGAGGGTCAAGATCGCCGCCCTGGAAACCCAGATTGCAACGGGAGAGGAGCAGATCCGCGGCATCAGCGCATCGACGCGTCTGCCGCGGGAGGACCCCCAGCAGGTGTTCGCCGACATGACCATGAAGCTGCGTCAGGCGACGCTGCGCGACGGCGAGCTGGCGCGGCTGAAGACCGAGTTCGACCGCGTCAAGGGCGAGCTCAGCCTGGCGCGGGCGGAACTTTCGGCGCAATTGCTGGAGATCGAGGCGCTGCGGCAGGAAAAGGCGGCCCGCGACCGGGCGGTCGAGAAAGCGAGGCTGCGCGGGGAGGCCGACAAGGCCGCCCTTGCCGAGGGCCAGGCCGACGGCGAGGCCGCGGACGCCGCCGGCAAGGTCGAGGGCGAGGCCATGACCGCCGGGCAGGCGGAATTGACGGAGGAGAAGAAGCGCCTGGTCGCCGAGGTCGAGGCGCTGCGCGGCGAGCTTGCGACAACGCGCGAGCGCGACCGGGTCGAGAACGAGGCCCTGCGCGAGCGCCTCGCCGACATCGCCGCCAAGGTCGCGCATATGAGCGCCGCGCTCGAAGGCGGCGACCCGGTCATCGAGGAGATCCTGCGCAAGAGCGCGCCGCCGACGAAGCGCCGCCCAGCCAAGGCCGCGACCAAGGCCGGGACGGCCAAATCCGGGCCCGCCAAGACCAAAGCCGCCAAGTCCGAGACGGCCAAGGGGGCGCAAGACCAGCAGGCCGCCGACGGCGGCAATGCCGAGGCGGAAACGCCGCCGACGACGCTCGCCGACCGCATCCGCGCCCTGCAGCAGCACATCTCGACGCAGATCTGAGAGATTGCCGGCCCGTGGGCCGGAAATGGCGCCCCCAAGGGGAATCGAACCCCTGTTTCCGACGTGAGAGGCCGGCGTCCTAGGCCGCTAGACGATGGGGGCTTAGGGCTTCAATTCCATTAGCCTTGATGCGCGGCGCCGATCAAGCGCAATCTCGCGCGGCCGGCGCGGGCGAAGCGGCGGGCCTATTCCGGCCGCAGGCGGATACGGCCGAGCTCGCGGCCGCGGCTGAGATCGAACAGGATGATCTCGGGGCCACCCGGACCCCTGATCTGGACGGCGAGGCGGTCGCCGTCAAGACCGATCGCGCCGATTTCGGCGTCCTCGCCGATCAGCGCCTCGATCTCGCCGAAGCCGGCAACCTCGGACACGGCGCCGGGCCCGGGCTTGACCGCGCGATAGACAATCGCCGAGAACAGCGCCATGAAGCCGCCGATGAGCAGGAGCCCCATGATCATGACGGCGGCCTTGAGGCCGCGCGGGGCGAGCGGTGGCGGCGGATCGTCGGGCCCGCGCGGCGCGGCCTGAGATGGGTTGGCGCGGTCGCCGGTCATGACGGGCGGGACCTCCGAGAGCCACGAATTCACCGCGGGCGCGGCCGACGCCCGCCAGCGCCTAGACAAGTTCCTCGCGGGCCGGCTCTGCCGCCTTTCCCGCAGCCGGCTGCAGGCGCTGATCAGGGCCGGCCACGTCTCAAGAGCGGGCGCGACCTTATGCGAGCCCGGCACACGGGTCAACGAAGGCGACAAGATCCGCGTCACCATCCCGCCGCCGGCGCCGGCGGCGCCGCTGCCCGAGGACATCCCGCTTCGCATCGTCTACGAAGACGGCGACCTCATCGTCATCGACAAGCAGGCCGGCCTCATCGTCCATCCCGGCGCCGGCGCGCCCAAGGGCACGCTCGTCAACGCGCTGATCGCCCATTGCGGCGACAGCCTGTCGGGCGTCGGCGGGGTGAAGCGGCCGGGGATCGTGCACCGGCTCGACAAGGATACGAGCGGGCTTCTGGTCGCGGCCAAGAACGACACGGCGCACCGGGGGCTTGCCCGCCAGTTCGCAAGCCACGGCCGCGACGGCGGCCTCGAGCGCGCCTATCTGGCGCTCGTCTGGGGCGTGCCCGCGCGCCGCAAGGGCACTGTCTCGGCGCCGCTCGCCCGCGCACCCGCGGCGAGGACCAAGCGCGCCGTCTCGGAGCGGGGCAAGGAGGCGGTCACCCATTACAAGGTGCTGCGGGCCTTCGGCGCCGTGGCCGCGCTCGTCGAATGCCGGCTTGAGACCGGGCGCACGCACCAGATCCGCGTCCACATGGCCCATATCGGCCACCCGCTGATGGGCGACAGGGTCTATGGCGCGGGCTTCAAGACCCGCGCTTCGAAGCTATCGAATGAGGCGCGCGCGGCGCTCGACGCCCTCGGCCGCCAGGCGCTGCACGCCGCCCTCCTCGGTTTCGCTCACCCCGTGACCGGCGAAAAGCTGCGCTTCGAGGCCCCGCCGCCCGCGGACATGCAGGCGCTGATTGAGGCGCTGGGGGGCAATGAGCGAACGTAGGGTGGGCATCGACCGTGTGGCCGGCGCCCGCCCTACGGTGCCACCCGGCGTGCACCGAAGCTGTTCATCCGTCGAGGAAAGCGGCGAGCTTCTCCAGCGTGGAGCGGCAGCCAGCCTCATTGTCTTCGGGCCGTATGCCCCGCGGAATGTTCTCGCAGAGCACAGTGGCCTTGGTGCCGCTGCCCGCGGGTGCCAACGTCCAGCTCACGGTCATCGTGCCGGCGAAAGACGGGTCCGCGGATTCGAACTCGGTCGCCCACACGATCCGCTCGTTGCGGATCAACTCTACAAAGCGGCCTTGGATGGTGTCGGTGCTTTCGGACGTCTTACCCCGCAACGACCCGTCGCCTTCCGGATATACAAGCGAAATCCTGAAGGAGCCGCCTTCTCGCCCGTCGAAAGCATGGACCACGCCTCTCATGGAACCCGGAGGAAGCCAGGCTACCAGCGCGTTCTGATCCAAGAAGGCTCGGTACACGGCTTCGCGTGGCGCATTGATGACCCGTGACACGACCGTGCTCGCCAGTTCGCTCATGTCGTGTATGTGGGAGGCTGGCGATCGACTTGCCACTTGGGCTCAGGTTCGCTTTTGGAAACGACGGAAGAAATGAAATTTCTTTCTTTCCGCCAAAGGAATCGCATGTTCCGATCGTCTAATGCTCAAAAGCGCACGACGATGACCGATCTCGAACTGGCCGAACGGACCCGCGAAGGCGACCGGAACGCGTTCCGGCAGCTTCTCGAGCGCCATTACGACACCGCTTACCGGGTCGCGTTGCGGTTCACCGGCAGCGCGCCCGACGCGGAGGACATCGCCCAGGATGTGTGTCTCGCGCTGGTCGACAAGCTGCGCTCGTTCCGCGGCCAGAGCCGCTTTTCGACATGGTTCTACCGGGTCGTCGTCAATGCCTGCCGCGATCATCACAGAAAGCAGAAGACGGCGGCGGCGCTGCAGGCCAGCTACGCGGTGTTCCGCGAACTGGACCAGGCCGACCAGATTGACGACGCCAAGCGGCTCGGCTGGCTCGGCGAGGCCATCGCCGGCCTCCAGCCGACGCTGAGGGAAACGGCGATACTCGTGCTGGCCGAGGACCTGACCCACAGGCAGGCGGCCGCCGCCCTCGGTTGCGCCGAACGGACGGTCTCGTGGCGCATGCACGAGGTCCGCAAGCAACTCAGAATGCGGGTGGATACGCTCCATGACCGATGACATCGAAGAGTTGAAAGCCGCCCTCAGGAACGAGGGCCCCATCACGCCGCCCGAGGGCGCGCGTCAGCGCGCGATCGACAGGGCGATGCTGGCCTTCGACGGGAAATATGCCGCCGCGAGCAAAGGAACCGGGCTTGGGGATCGTCTCAAGGGCACGGCAACCGCCGTGTACCAGACACTCATCGGGAGACGATCCATGAAGCTCAACCCCGCCCTCGCCGGAGGCGCCAGCCTCTCGGTTCTGGCTCTGGCCATTCTGAGCGCGACCTATATCCAGACCGGCCTAAAGGACGACCGGAAGATCCCGGAACGACTCGCCCTGCGGCAGCCGGCGCAAGGCCCCGGCCTGAACGGCACCGGACAGCAGGTCGCGACCGATAACGAGAAAGCGGAGCAGGACCTGCTTTCCGGCGATTACGCCATCAGCGGACCCAGTCCCACCTCGCCGACGACACTGGGCGACCGGCTGGCAAGGTCAGGCGGCCTCGACGCCGCCGGGCCTGCGCCTCTTTACGCTCCGCAGCCAGGCATTGCCGCCTATGAGCCCGCGCCGCCGGCGATCGCCTCGCGGACGGCCTCCGAGATGCAAAAGCTCAGCCCGGACGGCCAAACCGTTCGATACTATCAGGATCAGGGCCGCGACAAGTTCGCGACGATCGCCATCAATCCGGTCAAGCTCGTCTCCGAGGAACCAGTCTCGACCTTCTCCATCGACGTCGACACCGCGTCCTACGGTTTCGTGCGGGCGTCCCTCAACAACAATGTCCTGCCACAGGCGAACGCCGTGCGCGTCGAGGAGCTGATCAACTACTTCCCCTACGACTATGCGCGGCCGGACGATGCGTCCGTGCCGTTCAAGGCCTCCGTGTCGGTCTTTCCCGCGCCCTGGAGCATCGACAAGAAGCTGATCCATATCGGCATCAAGGGCTTCGAATTTCAGAGCGCGGAAAGGCCGCACGCGAACCTCGTCTATCTCATCGATACGTCCGGCTCCATGGACGCGCCCAACAAGCTGCCTCTGGTCAGGAACGCGATGAGGCTGTTGTTGGAAAGCTTGAAGCCCGACGACACGGTGGCCATCGTCACCTATGCCGGCAGCGCCGGGACGGTGCTCGAACCGACGCCCGTCAAGGACAAGGCGAAGATCCTCGCAGCGCTTGACAATCTGCACTCGGGCGGCTCGACCGCCGGCGCCGAAGGCATCCGCCAGGCCTATCAGCTGGCGCAGCAGAATCTCGACGAGAACGGCGTCAACCGGGTGATCCTGGCCACCGACGGCGACTTCAATGTCGGCATCACCGACCAGGAAGAGCTCAAGAGCTATATCGAGCGGCAGAGAAAGACCGGCATTTTCCTTTCCGTGCTCGGCTTCGGGATGGGCAACTACAACGATGCGCTGATGCATACCCTGGCGCAGAACGGCAACGGCCATGCCGCCTATATCGACAACCTGAACGAAGCCCGCAAGGTGCTCGTCGAGGAGGCAGGCTCCACCCTGTTCACCATCGCCAAGGACGTGAAGATCCAGGTCGAGTTCAATCCGGCCGCCGTCTCCGAATACCGGCTGATCGGCTATGAGACGCGGCTTCTGAACCGGGAAGACTTCAATAATGACAAGGTCGACGCCGGCGACATCGGCTCCGGCCACACGGTGACGGCGATCTACGAATTCACGCCGAGGGGAAGCGGCTCGCGCCTGGTCGACGATCTGCGCTACGGCAACGCGCAGGACCCGCCTCAGGCGGCCGGCGCCAGCGACGAATATGCGTTCCTGAAGATCCGCTACAAGCTGCCGGACGAGGAGACCAGCAAACTGATCACGACGCCGGTCACCCGCGCCGTCGAGCACGCGACGGCGGACGTGGCGCCGAACGAAGCCCGCTTCGCCACCGCGGTCGCCGCCTGGGGCCAGATCCTGCGCGGCGGCCGCCACACCGACTCCTACACGCTCGACGACGTGATCGGCCTTGCGCAAGGCGCCAAGGGCAAGGACGAATTCGGCTACCGGGCGGAGTTCATCAATCTCGTCCGCCTGTCGAAGTCGGTCGCAGCCTTGCAGCCCCTTAGCTCCGGTCAGCCGGTATCCCCCCTGCCGCGATAGCACGCTCAAGCCGGGCATCGGCCGCAAGGCCGGTGCCCGCGCCCGCCGCGCGGACGGCATCGGGATTGCGGTGCCATCGACGCCTCGAAACATGCTACCTCTGCGGGAGGTTGGCGGCGCGCACTCGGCGCCCTCGCCCCCACCCTCGCGCGAGGACAGGCCATGGCAGCGGCAGACACGGAACTTGCAAACTTCGTCAAGGAAGCGCTCATGCGCGGCGCGGCGCGGCAGGAGATCGCAAGCGCGCTTCTCGGCGCCGGCTGGCCGGAGGCGCAGGTTCGCGCGGCGCTGGCCGGGTATGCTGAGATGGAGTTTCCGGTGCCAGTGCCAGTGCCCCGGCCGCGGCACTATCTTTCGGCGCGGGACGCCTTCGTCTACCTCGTGCTGTTCTCGACGCTGGGCTTGAGCGCCTACTACCTCGGATCGCTGATCTTCCAGCTGATCGACGTGACGTTTCCGGATCCCGCGCTGCAGACGAGGGGCGGCTTCTGGGGCAAAGACAGGATCCGCTGGGCCGTTGCCGTGCTCGTCGTTTCCTTCCCCCTCTATCTGTACCTCGCCGCAAGGACCGCCTCCGAGGTGGCGGCCGAATCTTCAAGACGGGCGTCGAGAGTCCGCAAGTGGTTGACCTACATGACGCTCTTTGCCGCCGCCCTGGTCATCATCGGCGATCTGGTTGCGCTGATTTACCAGTTCCTGACCGGGGACCTTACCATCCGCGTGGCGCTCAAGATCCTCACCGTCGCAATCATCTCCGGCGCCATCTTCATCTATTACCTGAGGTCGGTTTCGGGCGACGAGGCGGAGGCCTGAGGCCATGGCGGGGTTTCGCTCGGCAAGGGGCTCGCCCTGGCGGCAGCGGCATTTGTCATCGCCGCGATCGCCATCGCCTTCCAGCTCATCGAGGGACCGGGAACGATGCGTGCCCTGCGCATCGACGAGCGGCGCGCCGGAGACCTCGACAATCTCAGCCGCGCACTCGACTGCTATTGGACGCTCCAAGGCGCGCTTCAGGACAAGCCCGAGGGCGAGAGGAACCTGCCTGCCGGCCGACCTTGAAACCCTGGTCGGCCAAATGGATACGATATCCAGAACCCTCCCCCTTCCCACGTTTTGCTCAACCCGTTCCATCGTCGACCCGGAAACCGGCGAGAGCTATCGCTACCGCGTGGTCGGCGGCGCCGAATATGAGCTTTGCGCGACTTTTGCCCGGGCGAGCGAAGCCGATACGCCGGGTGCCGCACGGCCCTATCCGCCGCACGGCCCAAGGGAATGGCGCCACGATGCCGGGGAGCATTGCTTCCGGCTGACGGCAAAACAGATCGATCTGCAGGGGATCACCGACAAAGAGTGACGGCAAGGCCGCCCGGTCCGGCGCGGTTTATCGCCGCCCCGCATCCTGCCCGCTCGGCGGCGGGAGCTTCTGCAACACAAGAATATTTCCGTGAGAGAACAAGGGCGAATTGACGCGCTCGAACCAGAAATTGTTGAACTTGTGAATCAACGATCTGGCCCTCGGCGATGACGTTTTCGTATAAAGCTCGGTGAATTGTCCGGGCCAGTGCTTTCTTACCACTAAACCCTTGCCGCTGAGTGTCTGCTTCAACCACCTGATGTTGGCCTGCCTTGTCAGCATCATGCCGTCTTCGGTGACACGCCACATCTCCACGCCAGCCGGCGTATTGCGGGTGTAGTCCTTTCCGTTCGACGACACCGACAACAGGAACCGTTGAACGAGCGACTGCAGCGACCTCATGCTCCCTTCGCCGACAACGAAGCAACCGCCATCTCTCAGCACCCGGCAAAGCTCCGAAATCGCGCGCTCCACATCGGGAATATGCATGAGCACGCCCCAGCAAAGGACATGCGTGAAGCTCTCATCCTCGAACGGCAGGTTTAGAATGTCCTCTCGCTGCAGGGCGATTTGCCGGCTCAGATTCGGCTCGTCGTTCAGATTTGAACGGGCCGTTTCCAGCACGCCTTCGGAGAAATCGACTGCCGTCAGACGATAGCCGCGCCGCGCAAAGCGCATGGCGTGGGACAGCGAACCGCAACCGGCGTCCAGCATATGCTTGCCTTCCGGCGGGCCGACAACATCGCAGATGCGGGCAAAGGCACCGTTGTAAAATTCTTCGTTGTCCGGATTGCGATAGTTCTCGATCCACTTCTTATGAATATCCTGTCTACTCAGGACGGCTTCGACGTTTCGTCTGCCCTCAGAACCGTCAAGGCTCCTGGCACTTTCGGACGCAACGCGGCCTATTGGCAGAATGGATTCAAACGCCGCGTCTTCGTTAATATCCGCCATCGTTGGCCTCTTAGAAATACAAGTATTTCTTCCCGCGCGCTGAAGTAAACGCACGCAATAGACTTTGAACGATCGGAAAAAACGCCGCCGACAGTGCTCTATTTCGCCCTGGCGTCTAACTTTCCGCCCAAGGAGCGAACGAACCGACACCCCCGCAAATCGGCAACGAGCGTCGCACAACGGTTCACAGCGGTCAAATCAATATCAGGTGACGAGGGGCCGGACGAGGCGGACGCCCGGATCGCCGCTCGCGCCGCTCGCAAACGCAAAGGGAATGACGGCGCCGCCGCGCGCCGGATCGCCCGCAACGCATTGCGATGTCGAAGTCGGTCTCGCCGGGCGTCGGCAGCGATAAGCGCTCACGCGCTGCGGTCGCGCTGCAGGGCGATCATGACCAACGCCAGCACGGCCGATGCGACCATCAGCATGAGCGAAATCGCGTTCAGCACCGGGGTGGAGCCCTGTTTCAGGCGGTCGAAGAGCGCGATGGTCAGCGGCGCATCCGAGCCGACCAGCATCAGCGTGGTGTTGAAGTTTTCGAAGCTCATCAGGAAAGCGACGATGCCCGCCCCCAGCATGGCCGGCGCCAGATAGGGCAGCGTCACCGTGCGGACCGCTCCCCAGCGGGTGGCGCCGAGATTAAGCGCCGCCTCTTCGAGCCCGACGTCGAACTTTCTCAAGCGCGCCGAGATCACCAGCGTCGCGATCGTCACGATGAACGAGAACTGGCCGAGGATCACCAGGACCAGCCCCGGCCGCAGTGCTTCGATCTCCACGCCAACCGCAGCGTCGAGCCGGTTCGCAACGCCGTTGCTCATGACCAGAATCGAAATGCCGAGGATGATGCCCGGCACCACCAGAGGCGTCAGCATCAGGATGTAGGCGAGGTTCTTGAAACGGAACGTCTCGCGCTCGAACAGAAACGCGTTGGAGGTTCCCACCACGACCGACAGCACGGTCACCCAGAAGGCGACGAAAACGGAAACGCCGACGGCGTCGATGAGAGAGCGGTCGTGGAACAGCCCCAGCCGCGGCTCCGTCGGGTTGACGAACCAGTCCCAGGTAAAGCCGTTCCACGGCAGCGAGGGAAACAGCGAATCGTTGAAGGCGAACACCGAAACGACCACGAGGGGCGCCGCGAGATAGACGAAGAACAACCCGACATAGAGCCGATAGGCGTTGCGCAGGAGCGCGTTTTGCGGAATCGACGGGATCATCGCTGACCGCCGACGGTTTCGCTCAGCGTCTGGCGGGTCAGCTTCAGCCCGGCCCAGACGATCAGCGACGACAGGATCAGGAGCAGGAAGCCGAAGGCCGCCCCCTGCTCCCAGTTGAAGCGGGTGATGAACTGGGCATAGATCTGCTGGGTGAACCACAGACTGTCCTTGCCGCCGAGGAGCACCGGCGTCAGATAGTTGCCGAGCGACAGCATGAAGACGACGATGCAGCCGGAAACGATCCCCGGCATGGCGTGCGGGATGATGATCTCGCGCAGGACGGCAAAACCGTTGCCGCCGAGGTCGTAGCCGGCCTCCACATAGGCATTGTCGAGGCTGTCGAGCGTGGTCACCAGCGGCACGACCATGAACAGCATCGAGGTGTAGACGAGGCCGACCATGATCGCGGCGTCGTTGTAGAGAAACTCGATGGGGCCGCTGGCAAGGCCGATCCACTGCAGCGCGCTCGAGACGACGCCCGTCTCGCGCAAGAGGATCATCCAGCCGAAGGTGCGCACCAGTTCGGACACCCAGAACGGCAACAGGCAGAGCACGAACAGCGCCGCCCTCACCCGGCCCTCGGCCAGCTTGGCGATGTAGTAGGCGACCGGAAAGCCGACCAGGAGCGTCAACAGGGTCGCGGCGATCGACATCAGGGCGGTGCGGGCAAAGGTGTTCCAGTAGAGCGGCTCGGAGAAGAACGCCCAGTAATTGTCGAGCCCGGCCTCGTAGACGCGCGGCCTGATCTTCACCTGCAGCGAGGTCAGGAACAGGTCGATATGGGGAATGATGATCAGCGCCCCCAGCCAGGCGACCAGCGGCGCCAGCAAGAGACAGAAGCCGAGCCGGCTGTTCATTCGCTTGGACCCGCGCCGAAGCATGTGGTCTGCGCGTCGCTCCAGCCGAGACTGATCGGCTGGCCCGGGCGCAGGTCGTTGAATTCGCCGGTCTGCGGCAGCGCGACATCGATCTCATCGCCGGTCGAACCGCCGCGCACGAGGACGCGGCTCGCGGCCCCGTTGAACAGCAGGCTCACGACCTCGCCGTCCATGCGGTTCGCCATGGATTTGAGGGCCGCTGCGTCGCGCGACAGGGTTATCGACTCGGGCCGAACGAATATGTCCACCGTGTCGCCTTCGGCGTGGCTGCCCGAAGCGGTGCCGACAATCCGCACGCCGGGCGCCATTTCGACGGTCAGGCGGCCGCTCGCGGCCGATTCAACGCGCCCCTTCCAGCGGTTGCTGTCGCCGACGAAGGCCGCGACAAAGGCGGTTTTCGGCCGGTAATAGAGCTCCTGCGCCGGCCCGACCTGCTCGAAGCGCCCGGCGTTCATCACCGCGATCGTATCCGACATGACCAGGGCTTCGGACTGGTCGTGGGTGATGTAGATGAAGGTGGTCTGGAAATCGTTCTGGAGCTTCTTCAGTTCCACCTTCATGTGGTCGCGCAGCTTCAAATCGAGGGCGCCGAGCGGCTCGTCGAGCAGCAGCACGTCAGGATCGAGCACGAGGCAGCGGGCGATGGCGACGCGTTGCTTCTGTCCGCCGGATATCTGCGAAATCTTCTTGTTGCCCAGGCCCGGCAGGCCGACCCGCGCCAGCGCTTCGTCCACCTTCCTGGCGATGTCCTCGCGCGGCAGCCTGCGCCGCCTCAGCCCGTAGCCGATGTTCTCCGCAACGCTCATCATCGGGAACAAGGCCAGATGCTGAAACACCATGTTCACCGCGCGCTTGTTCGGCGGCACCTTCAGCACCGAGCGTCCCTTGATCAGAATGTCGCCCGATGTCGGCTCAAGGAAGCCAGCGATCATGCGGAGAAGCGTGGTCTTGCCGCAGCCCGACGGCCCGAGAATGGAGAAGAACGAGCCGCCGGGAATTGCGAGATCGATGTTCTCCACGGCGACGAAATGATCGAAGCGCTTCGTCAGCGCGCGGCACTCAAGATCCGGGGCCGGCTCGGCTTGGGCGTTCATCGATGAATTTTGCGCGTTTCCTCGCCGCGTGAAAAGCCCGGCGGTCGCAGCGATCGCCGGGCGCCATCGTCGGCTCGTCAGTTGGCCGCCTGGACCCGGTCGAGGATCTTGCCCTCGATATCCTCAAGGCCTGCCGGCACCGGCGGATACCATTTGATATTGTCGATCGCCTCCGGCGGGAAGCTCGCCTGGAACTGCTTCTTCAGCGCTTCCTCGGCATAGGCGTCGGCGCCCTTGGAGGCGGTAAAGTTGCCGGCGGACGCGGTGACCTTGGCCGCGATCTCCGGCCGCATCACGAAATTGATCCACTTGTAGGCGGCATCCTCCGCCTTGGTCTTGGCCGGCAGCGCAAAGGTATCGACCCAGCCCAGAGCACCCGACTCGGGGGCAACGAAGGTGATGTCGGGATTATCGTTGTTGAGCTTCCAGCCGCCCGTATCCCAGGCCATGGAGGCAGTGACTTCGCCCGACCGCAACAGGTTGATCAGCGCATCGCCGCCCGACCAGTAGGCCTTCACGTTCGGCTTGCATTCGATCAGCTTGGCCTCGACCTTTTTCATCATCGCCTCGTAGGCCGCCGGGTCGTCATAGGCGGCGAACGGATCCATGCCCATGGAATAAGCAAAGCCGATCAGCGTCGGCCGCTTCAGGCGGTAGGAGACCTTGCCCTTCACCGCCTCGCTGCACAGGTCGAGATAGTCCTTGACGCCCGCCGCCTTCTTGGTGTCGAGCACCAGGCCGCTGGTGCCCCAGACATGCGGCACGCCGTAGACGGCGCCTTCATACGAGGTGTTCTTCTTGGTGCCCTCGAACATGGAAGGAATGAACAGGCCGGCGTCGATCTTGGAAAGATCGAGCGGCTTGTAGATGCCGTGCTCCGCCTGGGCGCCGGCGACGCGGTCCTGGCTCGGCTGCGCGAGGTCGAATCCGCCGCCCTCGGTGGCGCGCAGCTTGGCGATCATTTCCTCATTGTTTGACGCGGTGACCTTGACGTCGATGCCGGTCTCCTTCTTGAAGAGGGCGATCACCTCCTCCGGCGCATAGCCGCCCCAGGTGAGCAGGCGCAGCTCTTCCGCCTGCGATACGCCGGCCGAAATCACCCATAGCGACGCGGCCGCAAGCACCGCGCAAAGGCCAATACCGATGCGTTTCATCTTGAGTCCTCCCTGCTGGATGGTGACGGGATATTAGGACCATCACCGATGGATCTATAGCATTCTTCGCAGCTCCGATGACATGCCGATGACGGCGATCCGAGGAGGCGGGCGAATTCCTCACGAGAATTGCGCCGACACCGTTCGCGGAGATCGCCCGAAAATGCATAGGTGCCCCGCGCCCCCATGTCTCGCGCCTGCTTGTAATGTCCCCCACGACTGTGGCAAAATAGCATCACCGTCCGTTGGCGCTGCACCCGAGTCTGGCTTTCCGGCGGTCCGATAACCCTTTTTGCCGTAATTATTGAACTATATGGCGGTCCATCGCGTTCGTCCTCCACTCGGAGGCAAGCGGCGAATCGCATGGAACAGGAACTTTCATGGCCCAGCCATCGCTTCCGATCCCGACCTCAGAAGGCGGCCTATCGCGCTATCTGGAGGAGATTCGGCGCTTTCCCATGCTCGAGCCGCAGGAGGAGTTCATGCTCGCCAAGCGGTGGCGCGAGCATGGCGACCGCGAGGCGGCGCACAAGCTCGTCACCAGCCATCTGCGGCTGGTGGCCAAGATCGCCATGGGCTATCGCGGCTATGGGCTGCCGATCAACGAGGTGGTTTCGGAAGGTAATGTCGGCCTGATGCAGGCGGTCAAGCGCTTCGACCCGGACAAGGGGTTTCGTCTCGCCACCTACGCCATGTGGTGGATCCGCGCGGCGATCCAGGAATATATCCTGCGCTCGTGGAGCCTGGTGAAGCTCGGCACCACGGCGAGCCAGAAGAAGCTGTTCTTCAATCTGCGCAAGGTGAAGGGCCAGATCTCGGCGCTCGAAGAGGGCGACATGAGGCCGGAACAGGTGGCCGAGATTTCCCGCCGTCTCGGCGTCAGCGAGGACGACGTCATCTCGATGAACCGGCGGCTCGGCGGCGACAGCTCGCTCAACGCGCCGCTCAGGGCCGACGTCGAGGGCGGCGAATGGCAGGACTGGCTGGTCGACGAGGCGGTCGACCAGGAGACTTTGCTTGCCGAAAGCGAGGAATTGGACTCGCGCCGCACGCTCCTGGCCAAGGCCATCACCAAGCTGAACCCGCGCGAGAAGCGCATTTTCGAGGCGCGACGGCTTTCCGACGACCCGCTGACGCTGGAACAGCTCAGCGAGGAGTTCGGCGTCAGCCGCGAGCGCATCCGCCAGATCGAGGTGCGTGCCTTCGAGAAGGTGCAGAAGGCCGTGACCAAGGCGGCCGCCGAACTCGAAGCCGGCGTGGCATGAACGGCCCGTGCGCCGGCGCTTCCTGCTGATCGAAAATCCGCGCGCCGGAGCCGGCAAGAGCGCGCTGACCGCCGGCTGCGTCGCCGCGCTCGTCAAGCGCGGGGCGAGCGTCGAGCGGGTCATGACCGAGGGTCCCGCTCACACGCGCGAGGCGGCAAAAGACGCGGCAAATTCAGAGCTGTTCGACGCCCTCATCGTCGCCGGCGGCGACGGCACCATCCGCCAGGCGGCAAGCGGCCTCCTCGGCCGGGCGCTGCCCTTCGGCGTCATTCCCGCCGGCACCGGCAATGTGCTCGCCGCCGAGCTCGGCCTGCCTCACGCGCCGGAGGCGCTGGCCGATTATCTGTGCGGGGCCAAGGCCCGCGCCGTCACCGGCGGCGTGGCCAACGGGGAGCTGTTCCTGTTCATGGCCGGCGTCGGGCTCGATGCCGAGATCGTCGCCCGACTCCACCGGCCGCTGGCGCGGCGGTTTGGCAAGACCGCCTATGCGCCGGCCATATTGGGCGCGCTTGTCGCCGCGCCGAGACCGCGGCTTGCCGTGCGCATCGGCAACAAGACGATTTCCGCCGAATGGGTGATCGTCGCCAAGTCGAGCCGGTTCGCCGGCCCCTTCCTGCTCACCCGCAGGGCGGGCCTGCTCAAACGCGGGCTGCAGCTCGTCAGCGTCGCCGCCGGATGGCGGCTTACCGACGCGATGCGGCTCGCCGTGCTGCCCTTCGGGATCATGGAGCATATGCCGGGTGTGCGCATCGACCCCTGCACGCGGGCGGTGATCGAATCCGACCGGCCGACACCGGTGCAGATCGACGGCGACATCTGCGGCACCACCCCGGTCTTGGTGGTCGAAGCCCCGGCGCCGGTCAATGTCATCGTGCCGCGCGGGGGCCCGGCTCGGGCCTGAGCCCCTTGAGGCGTCGCGACGGGGCCCGGCGCGCGACAGGCGGCCGAATGGCAGCGGCCCGCTAAACCATTTCCGGCATCGGCACCTCGGTGACGAAGCGCGGCACCTGATAGCCGCGCTGCACCGCCGGGCGCTCGGCGATTTCCACGTACCAGCGCCTGACATTGGGATAGTCGTTGAGGTCGATGCGGTGATAGTCGAACCGCGACGCCCATGGCCAGGTGGCGATATCGACGATGGAATAGCCGCCGACCATATAAGCGTGCTCGGCAAGAAGCTTGTCGAGGACGCCATAGAGGCGCTTCGCCTCCTTGTGGTAGCGCTCCTCCGCATAGGGGGCCTTGCCGGGATGGTATTTGAGGAAGTGGTGGGCCTGGCCGAGCATCGGCCCGAAATCGCCCATCTGCCACATCAGCCACTCCATCATCCGCCAATAGGCCTCGCCCTTGCGCGGCGCGAGCTTGCCGACCTTGTCGGCGAGATAAAGCAGGATGGCGCCCGATTCCATCAGGTGCAGGCCGTTTTCGGTGTCGACGATGGCCGGAATCTTGTTGTTGGGGCTGATCTCGAGGAATTCGGGGGAGAACTGCTCGCCCTTGCCGAGGTCGACGGGGTGAACATTGTAGGGCAGGCCGATTTCCTCAAGCATGATGGAGACCTTGCGCCCGTTCGGCGTGGTCCAGGTATAAAGATCGATCAAGGATATCCTCCGGCGGTTGGAATATTGCCCCGTGGGTAAGGGAGCCATGCTGCCGCGTCAATGCGCCAATTGGAAGCCACGGCAATCCATATCCGGCCTGGACCGGCCCCTTGATCGGCGCCGAGATCGCCTCGGTGCCGGAGCGTGCCGTCAAACCTCCGGGGGGGCGACGGGCGGCTCCGCCGGAGCGGGGATATTCTGATCGCGCTGCGGTTCGACGCTGCCCAGGAGCTGCGCGCGGGTCTCATCGAACAGTGCCGGATCGGCCTTCAGGAACCGCGCCTCGGCCTGCAGGATCGACGCGAACAGCCGCCTTTTCAGCGCCCCGACATCGATGTCGATGGCCTGCGCCTGAACGCCGGTCGCATCGAGCACCACGTCGACCAGCCGGTCGGCCGCCGTCAGCCGGCCCCACAGATAGTCGTGCTCGCGATAGGCGCGATTGAAGAAGCCGCCGAAATGGCGCAGGCCCGTCCCCTTGAGCGCCACCGGATCGCCGCCGCGGCGGATCGCCCGGGCGTCCTCCGGGCTGATGCGGTGGATGAGGACCACGTCGAGCTCGTCCAAATCTTCCCACTGCACCATGGGGAAGCTCACCACGTCGAAGAAGCAGAATCCGATATAAGCGTTCAGCACCTCGCGGCGGGCCGGCCGGTCGAGATAATCGACCGTCGCGGTGGCAAACAGCGCGTCGGCGGAAGCGTCGAGGCCAGCCATGTCGATCTCGGCCGCGATATCGCGCAACAGCGCGTCGAGCCGCTGACGTCCATCGCCGGGCCGCACCCAGGCGGCAGCGGCGGCGGCGACATCGGCACTGAAAAAGTCCTCGTTCCAGCGCCGCTTGGCCTGCTCGAGCTGGCGATAGAGCAGCGCCTTAATGGAATCGAGATCCTCGCTGCTGCTCGAGGTGCCGCCCTCCGCGGACAGGCCATAGAGCTCGTTGAGGCGGCGGATGACAAATCGCAGCCGGCGGACGCGGAAATCCACGTCGAAGGTGCGCAGAAATTCGACATCGCCCTCCCGGCCGGCAGGGCGCGCCGCCGCCGTCAGCGCATCGAGACGGGTCTCGGCCCAGCCTCTCACGCGCGTCGCCACCACGTCCTTGTCGGCCTCGCAGCCGCCCCGCTCGGCAAGGGCGCAGATGAGCCGCTCCAGATGGCCGAGCACGGACAGCATCTTGAGCCGGAAGTAGCTGTCGAAGACGACGCCGGAATCGCGGGCCACGCGCGCGTTGGCCGTCTCGCGCCAGCGGGCGATGCGCTTTGTGCTCGGCGAGCGGGCGGCCCACGCGCCGACGATGGTCTGGACCTGGGCTGCGACCTCGGGCCGGGTCAGATCGATCACGTGGCGAAGCACGCGGATGCGGCGGTTGACCTCGTCCAGGCGCTCAAGGTCGGCGCGCACCGGGTCATTGCCGGGGATTTCGACCAGCGCGGCGAGAACGGTCCGCATCATGCCGGGAACCCCGCTCACTCCATTCGTCCCGTTCGACGCGCCTCCGGGAGCCGGATCGACATAGATCAGCCGTCGCATCACCTCGCGCTGGGCGGGACGCGCACTCAGCGCGCCGATCGCTGCGGCGAAGGGCTTGTCGTTGACGGTGCTGCCGTCGATAAAGGCCGCCGTCTCCGGATTGCGGCCGGCGCGGGTGAGCGGCTTGAACTTGTCGGCAAGGAACCGCGCGCGGCGCGGCCAATCGCGCCCGCGGGCCTGCAGCACCTGGTCCATCTCCTTGACGGTGGCCGGCGGGAAGGCGCCGGGAAAGGAGGCGGTCGCCCGGGCAGCGAAGATCAGCCCAGGAACGCCCTGATGATCAAAATCGCTGATAATCCGTCCGTCGCTCATGCGCTCATAGCGGAATCGGAACAGATGCAAATGCTCGGCCTCGACGATGCGCGCCGGATCATGCAGACGAACGATGCGCTGGTGGCCGTAAAAATCGGTGACCGAGACAATGAGGTCGAGCGGGTGTCCGTCCGGCAGCAGCGAACGAGCCTCGTCGCGGCCCTCCCCCATGGCATCGCATGCATCGAGCATCCAGCCGATGAAGCGGGGCCCGGAGAAGGGCGGCTTGAACCAGCGCGAGCGCACGAAGGTGCGCAGCTTGGCGCGCGTTTCCTGGTCCGCCGCCATGGGCAGAAGCCAGGTGCGCAGCAGCACGCGGCTGAACGGCTCCAGATAGATCTTGCTCATCGGCTTGGCCAGCGCCGCTGCGTCCATCAGGTCGATGGCGTCGGCATGCTCCAGCCACATGGCGCGGTGGTCGTCGAGCGGCTGATCGTGGGCGAGCGCGCGGGCCAGCATGACCCCGTTGACGCCGCCGGCCGAGGCGCCTGCAATCACGTCGACAACGACGCGCAAATCGGTCGCCGGCGCGATCGCCTTCAACAGGTCGAAATAGACATGCTCGGTGTCGCTTTCGCGCGACGGGTCGTCATCGAGGGTGGCGTAGGCGGCATTGATACGCGCCCGCGGATCGGGCAGAGCGTGATAGATTTTCGAGGCGCGCACCAGCTTGAGCAGCTCGCGGCTGACGCCATGCATGAACACGGCAAGCGAGATGCCGCCCGTGAGAACGATGGCCAGGCGGAGCTCTTTTTCACGCATCGGAAAACCACTCTCCACGCCGCGGAATGATAGCGGAAAGCCTTTTCGAAAGCATGAATGCGGGGCCGTGCGGCCAGGTCAGCGGTACAGATCGGCGCGGGTCGGCGGCAGCGGCGCCGGCCTCTCGGCCGACTTGGTCACCAGGACCTGATATTTGCGGATGCTGCCGCGCGCCAGGGCAAGCCCACAGCCGCTCAGATAGGCGACCCACATGCGGTAGATAGGCTCGCCGACGAGCTCGATGGCCTTGTCCCGGTTGGCGGCCAAGCGGTCGCACCACATCCGGATCGTGGGGAAATAGTGATCGCGCCAGCTCTCGACGTCGCGCACTTCGAACCCCTGCTGCTCCATGACCGATACGGTATTGCCGATATCGTCGAGCTCGCCTCCGGGAAAGACGTATCTGCGGATCGCGCGGTGCTCGGGACGGGTGCCGAACCTGCGCTTGCCGCGCGCGGCGCGGCGCGTGCCTCCGTGATTGAGGAACAGGCCATCCTCGGCCAGCAGCGACCGCACGGTCGCGAAATAGCGCGGCAGATTGGCGACGCCCAGATGCTCGTACACGCCGATGGAGCAGATCTTGTCATATTCGCCCTGAAGGTCGGCGTAGTTCTTCAGCTCCACGGTGACGCGGTCCTGCAGGCCGAGCCTGGCGATCTTCTCGTTGGCATAGTCGACCTGTGCCTGGGAGAGGGTGACGCCGTGGGCCTTGACGCCGTAGTTCCGCGCCGCATAGCAGGAAAGCCCGCCCCAGCCGCAGCCGATGTCGAGCAACCGGTCGCCTTCGCGCAAGCGCAACTTGCGGCAAATCATCTCCATCTTATTCAGCTGCGCCTGTTCCAGCGTCTCGTTCCAGTCGTGGAAATAGGCGCAGGTATATTGCATTTCGGGATCGAGGAAGAGCGCGTAGAAATCGTTGCCCACGTCGTAGTGGAACTGGATGTAATCCGTCATTTCCTCGCCGGCGCCGCGCGGCGCGACGTCGCCGCCCTCGAAGGGCCGGCTGCGTTCGGGCTTCTCCGCGGGCACGAACAGGAAGGGCAGCAGTTCGCGGGCAAGGCGGCTCTTGCTGATCGCCTTCATGCCCCTGCGCGTCTTCTTGCCGGTCAGCCGCTCGCCGACGTCCATCAGGCTGCCGCCCTTGATGTCGATACGGCCGTTCGCATAAAGCGCGATCAGGCGGTTGAGCGTCGGCCGGCGCAGCAGCGCGGCGATGACGCCGGGGCTGGCGACCGAGATGCGCAGATCGTCGCTGACGGTCGTCCCGATCGGAACCGTGGAGCCGTCCCACAGCTCCAGCGACAGATCCAGATCGAGCTGTTCGCCGACGAGCCGCGCCAGGCGGCCCGCCGAAGCCAGCAGCTTCTCGTCTTTACCAGGGCTCACCATCGCTCTTCTCCCGGCCAACCGATGCGCGCATGCGGGCCGCCGGGGGCGCTTAGCATGACAAAGGCGGCGGCGCCAGCGGGCAGGGGCAAACCGGCTCCCGCACCGGAACCTCACACTTGCCGCGTCGATGGCGCCGCGACCTCGTCGGGCGAGGTGCTTTCCAGGAACTCGCGGAAGCGCTTGCTGAACGACAGCCGCCGTTCCTGCCACCAGCGCTGGGTTCCTGGCCGATGGTAGAACCACAGCACATTGTCGCGATGACCGGCCCAGAAGTCCTCGTCGATCATGCCCGATTGATACTGGAAAAAGACGTTCTCGTAGCGGCGAAACAGACTGATGCCGAGGTAGGAAAACTGGATGAACTCATCGTTGTCGAGTTTCTCCGGCGTCGCCATGCCGACTGTAAAGATGCGCGACGTCTCCTTGTTGTGACCGACGATGGCGGCCATTTCGCCGAGGGCCTGAGTGGCAAACTGATACGTCTGCGAGTAGGTGGCGACGGTGCTGCGGCGCACCTGTATCGCCACGTAGACGACGGTGAGCACCACCGCGACCGATGCAACGATGCTCGAGATCGCCTGAACGACTTCCCAGTCCATTTGGCTTGCTCCCTCGGCGGGCGACTCGATTGCCCCTCACGGCGATCCAAGAGTAGACCCGGCGCCCGCAGGACGCCGGGTCAAACGAAGCGACAGCGGTTGCCGGCTAGCCGCGCGGCTGCGCCACGATGCGCATATAGGGCTTCGGCGTCTTCCAGCCCTGCGGATATCTCTTCTTCGCCTCCTCGTCGCTGACCGAGGCCATGATGATCACGTCATCGCCCTGCTTCCAGTTGACGGGCGTCGACACCTGGTGCTTGGCGGTGAGCTGCAGGGAATCGATGACCCTGAGCACCTCGTCGAAATTGCGCCCGGTGCTCATCGGATAGACGATGACCAACTTGATCTTCTTGTCCGGGCCGACGACGAAGACGTTGCGCACGGTCTGGTTGTCGATCGGCGTGCGACCGGCCGACGTATCGCCGGCCGCCGCCGGCAGCATGCCGTAGAGCTTGGCGATCTTGAGCTGCGGATCGCCGATCATCGGATAGTTGGGGGCTGCGCCTTGCGTTTCCTCGATGTCCTTCGACCAGCGCTTGTGATCGTCCACCGGATCGACGGACAGGCCGACGATCTTGACGTTGCGGCGGTCGAACTCCGGCTTCAGGCGCGCCATGTAGCCGAGCTCGGTGGTGCAGACGGGGGTGAAATCCTTCGGATGCGAGAACAGCACGCCCCAGGAATCGCCGAGCCAGTCGTGGAATTTTATTCTCCCCTGCGTCGTCTCGGTCTCGAAATCAGGGGCTGTGTCGCCAATCTGCAATGCCATTGTCTGAGCCTCCTTCGACGGTATCCCGGCCGCGCACGTGGGCGGCGCGGCTCTGGTCTTCCCTATAATAAGATCAATTCTGAATAACCAACAACCCTCCCCTATATGGAACGGCGCTGCAAGACGGTGATCGGCGTCTGGAGATTGGTCTTTGGCCCCGTTCCCCTTGGCCTCCCGGACAAGCGGTGGCCGGGGCGGTCAGATCCGCTTGCGGTCCAGCACGATCCTTCCGTTGATCGACAGCTTCTCCAGCGACCAGCATTCGACCCTTTCGAATTCGGCACATTCGAGCAGGACGGCTGCGGTGAAGCTGTTGAAGTCGTTCTGGTCGGAGACATAGCCGCCGACCACGACCCGATTACGGTGACAGTGCACTTAATAGCTTGCCTTGCGTGTCGTTCGCCGGCGTCTTCGGCTTTGGCCCGCGCTTGCCGGGTCTGAGGCGGCGCGCGGTCAGCCGCTCGATGGTCGCTAGAAAGCCATCGTCTCCCACGGGCCGGCCGATGCTCTCGGCCGCGCGCAGGCGATCGAACTTTTCCACATCCTGCTCCGCGGCGAGAAGGTCGGCGAAGCGGGGAAACCGGTCGCGAATGGGCGCGAGCGAGGTAACCCCGTCGTCCTTGCCGCGAAGATGCGCGCGGGTGCTCGACCAGCGCCAATCCTGCGCGCGTTTGAGAAGGCGCGCGCGCACCGGGTTGAGCGACACGTAACGAAGCGCCGCCGCGAGATGCTCCTCGTCCATGACGACGGCACCGAACCGGCCCTGCCAGAAATGGCCTGTGCGCTTGCGCCGCGCATGAATGACGCCGGCATAGCGGCGATGCACCGCCGCCAGCGCGCGACGCAACCCGTCGGGATCGGATGGCACCAGGATGAGATGCACGTGGTTGGGCATGAGGTACCAGGCCCACACATCGACATCGGCGGCGCGGCAGTGCTCGGCGAGCAGATCGCGGTAGAGCGCATAGTCGGCGCCGGAAAAGAAGGTGCGCGCGCGGCCGTTGCCACGCTGGGTGACGTGGTGCGGATAACCGGGGATAACGACGCGGCCGAGGCGAGCCATGGGACATGATGGCTTGGGAGGACCGCGAGGTCAATTGAGTGCACTGTCACCGTAATTTAATTCTAATTCGCGTAATTACGTAATTTGTATAGGTCAATTGAGTGCACTGTCACCGTAATTATTTCACCGTAATTCATAGACCTCAACGCGCGGCCGCTCTTCCGCTCAAGCCTTGCGCCGGCTACAATCGGGATGCTTCGACTTATTGCTTCGCGAGGCAACGCCCCGATTTTTCGTGGGCAGGAAGCGGCCAGAGCGCGCCGCGCGCGACCCGGTCACCGCGGTTCTTGCCGCCCGTTTCAGCGCGGCATCGACTTTGTCGACATCAAGCTTGTCGCTCATGGTTGATCCCACAACTCCGCAATTTGGAAGTCGCCTTCCAGGCTATCCCAAATATACCATTCATCGACGATCGGTTTGTAAAATTCCTCAAGATACCGCGCGCTTCTGGCGAACCGTCTTCGAATCGTCTCAACCGGAATGTCGTGTCCGCTACCGTCTGGCGAAGGCGGTAGCGGAATGTGGGATCATGGGGCCGGTCAACGATGAATCCCGGATTTCGCTTCGCTCATCCGGGCTACGCTTGCTGGCTGAATCGTCATTCCGGCCCCCGGGTCTCGCTTCGCGAGCCCGAGGACAGGCTCCGGCCGGAATCCAGGGCCGAGGTGCTACACGCATCGCCGCAAAAGGCTGGATCCCGGATCGCGCGGCGGATCGTTGAAGGTGCCATACGCACCGCTCGGGCCGCCGCTTGTCCGGGATGACGAGGAGAGGCAGCCAGGTCGATACCTAGCCAACCCCTACTCCGCAGCGGGCGGCGCTTTGAGCGCCTCGTTGCTCTCCTTCGCAGCCTCGGCGTCGACATAGACCTTCGAGCCCATTTCGCGGAATTTTTCCGCCATTTCGGCCATCCCCGCCTCTTTATCGTTCAAGGTCGCGGCGTAGTCGCGCACGTCCTGGGTGATCTTCATGGCGCAGAATTTGGGTCCGCACATGGAGCAGAAATGGGCGAGTTTGTGCGCCTCCTTGGGCAGGGTCTCGTCGTGGAAGGCCCTGGCCGTATCGGGATCGAGGCCGAGATTGAACTGGTCCTCCCAGCGAAACTCGAAGCGGGCCAGAGACAGCGCATCGTCCCTGAGCTGGGCCGCCGGGTGGCCCTTGGCGAGGTCGGCGGCGTGCGCGGCGATCTTGTAGGTGATGACGCCGGTCTTCACGTCGTCGCGGTCGGGAAGGCCCAGATGCTCCTTCGGCGTCACGTAGCAGAGCATGGCGCAGCCGAACCAGCCGATCATGGCGGCGCCGATCCCCGAGGTGATGTGGTCGTAGCCGGGTGCTACGTCGGTGACGAGCGGCCCCAGCGTATAGAACGGCGCCTCGCCGCACCATTCGAGCTGCTTTTCCATGTTCACCTTGATCTTGTGCAACGGCACGTGGCCGGGGCCCTCGTTCATCACCTGGCAGCCCTTGGCCCAGGCGATTTTGGTCAGCTCTCCCTGCGTCTGCAGCTCGGCGAATTGGGCGGCGTCGTTGGCGTCGGCAATCGAGCCGGGGCGCAAGCCGTCGCCGAGCGAGAAGGAGACGTCAAAGCTACGCATGATGTCGCAGATCTCGTCGAAATGCTCGTAGAGGAAGCTCTCCTTGTGGTGATAGAGGCACCATTTGGCCATGATCGAGCCGCCGCGCGAGACGATGCCGGTGACCCGGTCGGCGGTGAGGTGGATATAGCCGAGCCTGACGCCGGCATGGATGGTGAAATAGTCGACGCCTTGCTCGCACTGCTCGATCAGCGTGTCGCGATAGAGCTCCCAGGTGAGCTTCACCGGGTCGCCGTCGCACTTTTCCAGCGCCTGATAGATCGGCACCGTGCCGATCGGCACCGGCGCGTTGCGGATGATCCATTCGCGCGTGTTGTGGATGTTGCGGCCGGTCGACAGGTCCATCACCGTGTCGGCGCCCCAGCGGATCGCCCAGACCATCTTCTCGACTTCCTCCTCGACCGAGGAGGTGACGGCGGAGTTGCCGATATTGGCGTTGATCTTGGTGAGGAAATTGCGGCCGATGATCATCGGCTCCAATTCGCCGTGATTGATGTTGGCGGGGATGATGGCGCGGCCGCGCGCGACTTCGCTGCGCACGAATTCCGGCGTGATGAACTCAGGGATCGCGGCGCCGAAGCTTTCGCCGTCGGCGAGCCTTGCCTTGGCGTCGTCGAGCGCCTGCTTGCGGCCGAGATTCTCCCGCTCGGCGACATAGATCATCTTCTTGGTGACGATGCCGGCGCGGGCGAATTCGAGCTGCGTCACCGGGTGGCCGTCAAGGCCGCGCAAGGGCCGGTGACGGGTCGGGAAGGCGCGGGCGAGCTTCTTGTCGGAGACGCCGCCATTGTCCTCCGGCTTGACCTCGCGGCCGTCATAGGCCTCGACGCCGCCGCGTTCCCGCACCCAGACATGGCGCATCCGCGATAGGCCCTTCTCGACGTCGATGGTCGCCGCCTCGTCGGAATAGGGGCCGGACGAATCGTAGACACGGACCGGCGGCTCGCCGGCACCCTCGCTGAGCGCGATCTCGCGCAGCGGCACGCGGACATCGGCGGCATGGTCGGAGGTCACATGGATCTTGCGCGAAGCCGGCAACGGTCCGGTGGTCACTTCCGGACGCATCAAGTCGCCGGCGCGGGTATGTTTGTTCATCTTCTCATCTCCCTTATCGGGTCATGCTGAAAAGCCGAAATAGGTGAGCGCCGCGCCCAGCACGACGTAGATCGCTCCG